>NZ_JBLUNZ020000038.1:0-34697 GCF_048061935.2 Leucobacter sp. BZR 635
GGCATCGCTCGGCAAGGGGGCGGGCAGCGGGCCGGAGACTCAGGCCGCGCTTCGCGGCCGCCGCACCGAACGGCTGCGGCAGCGGCTGCGGCCGTTTCTGCTGCGGCGCACCAAGGACCTGGTTGCCGCCGAACTCCCGGAGAAGCAGGAGCAGGTGCTCGAGATCGAGCTCGATCCCGCGCACCGTGAGCTCTACGACGTGTTCCTGCAGCGTGAGCGCCGCAAGCTCTTCGGGCTCATCCGCGACCCCGATTTCGACAGGGTGCTCGACCGCAAACGCTTCACGGTGTTCCGGTCGCTGACGCTGCTGCGAATGCTCGCGCTCGACGCCTCGCTCATCGACCCCCAGTACGAGGGCCTGCCCTCAGCGAAGCTCGACGCGCTCACCGAGCACGCGACTGCGCTCTCGGGCGAGGGGCGCCGAACGCTGGTGTTTAGCCAGTTCACGTCGTTTCTCGACCGGGCGCGCGCACGCCTCGAGGCGGCGGGCGTGCGAACGGTCACGCTCGACGGGTCGACCCGCAACCGCGACGCCGTTATCGCCCAGTTTCGGCGCGGTGACGCGGATGTGTTTCTCATCAGCCTGAAGGCCGGCGGGATCGGGCTCAACCTCACCGAGGCCGACACCGTGATCCTGCTCGACCCCTGGTGGAACCCGGCGAGTGAAGCACAGGCGATCGACCGCACCCATCGGATCGGACAGGACAGGCATGTCCACGTGATTCGGATGATCGCAGCGGGCACCATCGAAGAGAAGGTGCTTGAGCTGCAGCGGCGCAAGCAGGCGCTGTTCGCCGCCGTGATCGACGACGAACAGCTGTTCGCGCAGTCGATCACGGCGGCGGATATTCGAGAACTCCTCGGCGACGACGGCGCGTGAGGGGCTCGGGGCTTCCTACATCTTGATCACGGCGCGGCCGCGGAGCCTGCCCGCCTCGAGGTCTGCATACGCCTCGGGAATCTGGTCAAAGTTGTAGCTGTCAATTTCGTTTCGCACGGCACCCGACTCTGCGAGCCTGATGACGTCGTGCGCATCGGCGATCGTGCTGCCCTGGAAGGTGAAGACCTCACCATCGCGGGGGAGTCCGCCGAACCAGGGGGCATCGAGCTTGCCGCCGCCCGCGCCGACGAGGCCGTATGAGCCGCCGGGAGCGAGGGCAGCGATGCCTGCCGCAATTGTCGCATCGAAGCCCGCGAAGTCGAGCACGACGGTGGCACCGTGTGGGCCGGTGAGCTCGGCGAGCGCCGCAACGGTGTGCTCGTTGACACCCTCGATGGCGTGGTGCGCTCCGTGCTCCTTCGCGATCCCGAGCCGGTCCGCGTTCATGTCCACGGCGATCACGGTCGCCCCTGACAGTGCGCGCACGAATTGGATCGCGAACGCACCGAGGCCGCCGGCCCCAATGATGACGGCGGTGGATCCTGCGCCAAGCTTCGGGAGCACCCGCTTCACAGCGTGAATCGCAGTTGCGCCGGCATCGGTGAGCGGCCCGACGGTTGCCGGGTCGAGCGTGGTGAGCGGGATGATGCCGCGCTCGGACTCGACGAGCACGTGGCTTGCGAGGCCGCCATCGCGGCCGTAGCCGCGCCCGACCGCGCCGAAGACGCAGTTGTTATCTGCGCCGCGTAGGCAGAAGTCGCAGGCGCCGCAGGAGCTGGGGGATACGAGCGCGACGGAATCGCCCACCTCGAGCGAGGTCACGCCGTCACCCAGAGCGGCTACGGTGCCGCCGGTTTCGTGTCCGAGGGTGAACGGCATCTGCCAGCCCATGGCTTCGCCGTATTGCTGCGGCATTTGCTGCATGCTGATGTCTGAGTGGCAGAGGCTCGCGCCGGCGACGCGGACGAGGATCTCGCCCGGGCCCGGCGAGGGCAGCTCGGCGTCCATGAAGCGGGCGGGCTCGCCCCACCCGGGAACGCGAAACGCTCTCATTGTGTTCGTTATGGTCACTCTCTGATTCCTTTCTCTGCGACTTGTGTTAATCATATCAAGTCCTCCTGAGATCTCTTGGAGAGTGCGGACTCCCGCCGAAGACCCGAAGGCTCGATGGCGCCTCCCGGTGTCAAGCGCAGGAAGCTAGTGGAAATATCATGGAGTCGTGGTAGGAAATCCACAAGAGGATCATCGATATTTCCGGGTTGAGTTCCCCTGAAACCGCGGCGAAGCGGGTCCAGAGGCTATGCGCTGCCTGAGCACACACCTGTACGCCGCTTGAGAGCTGCTTATGGGGGAAAGCGCTCTGCGGCTTACGTCACCCCCACAATTAGGGGTGCGCTGAGTGAAATCTTGGAATATGCTGAGCACAAAGTGCACCGTGGCCACCTCGTGGCCCGTGGTGCATCTCTTTGGGGATAGGAACAAGTGTGCGCGGTTTTCGCAGGGTACAGAAGTCAGGCAAACGCGGTATTGCGTGGACACTGGGGGCGGCGCTCGCCCTCGGCATGGCCATCACCACTCCGCAGATAGCGGTAGCCGCAGATGACACCGCGCTACTCGAGATCACCAAGTCAGCTTCGAAAGAATCGCTGAAGCCTGGCGAGACGATGGAATACCGCATCGAGGTGGGCTGCTCGTCGATCGCCGATCTCGGTTGTCGCGGCGCGAGCCTGTCCGACCTCATTCCTGCGGAGTTCGAGATCATTCCCGGCAGCGTCTCCGTGTCGAATGCGCAGTCGAACCCGCCCGTGGTCGAGGGCAACTAGGTCACGGTCGAGTTCACCGACCCCCTCGGTGACGGCACCGTCGGCCTGCTCGAGAACGCCGACGCGGTCATCACGATCCAGGTGAAGCTCCGCGACCTCCCCTACGAAGCAAACGGCAAGCCGATCGTGAACACCGCGTCGGTCGACGCGGAGAACGCCGCGGAAACCTCCGACGATGTGACAGTCACGCCTATCATCCCCAAGGACCTCGACACGGAGGTCAAAAAGCGGTACACACCGACCTCCGCTCAGGCAGAAGCGGGCACGCCCGTGACCCTGGAGGTCACCGCAGAGAACAAGTCGAACGCGGGCGTCGAGACGCTCACGATTACGGACCCCACCGATCCGACTGCCTCGCCTAACCCGTTTGACCTGCTTAAGATCGTCGAGTTCGGACCCCTGACCTTCCCCGAGGGTGCGAAAGACCCTGCGACGGTCGAGTACTTCATCGACGGCGCGTGGGTGCCCGTGAAGCTCTCCGCGAGTGACCCTCCACACGCACCTCCCGGCGATGCGAAGGGCGTGCGCGTCACGTTCACCGCACTAGAAGGCTCGAAGATCCCCACCAATGCCGGGGGCGGGTTCGACCTGAACCTCGAACAGCGCGAGGGCGTTGAGGACCTCAAAGAAAAGACCGTCGTCAAGAACACCGTCGAGAGCGAAGTTGCGCTCGAGGGAGACACCGCGAAAGCGGGCGCCGAGGCCGACTACACGATCCTCACGGAGGCGCTCTCCGTCGAAGCCAAGAAATCATTCTCCCCGACTGAACTCATCGAGGGCCAGCAGACCGAGGTCACCATTGCGGGCACCAACACGAGCGCGGTAAATCTTGACACGTTCTCGATTCGTGAGCCGGCCGAGGGCAGCTTTGCCCCCGAGCTCGACTTCAAGGAGTTCACCTCGAAGGTGCAGTTCCCGAAGACCGCCCAGAGCGGCCAGATCACCGTTGTCTACCTTGACAAGACCGGCGCTGAGCAGACATTCACCGCAGACCTCACAGACGAGGACGACTTCCCCGCGCTCCCCGCAGACTTTGGATCCCTCAAGCACTTCCAGCTCGACTTCACCGGCCCAGTAGAGCCCGGCAGCTCGAGCGAGATCAAGTTCACCGCCGAGGCGAACGAGAAGTCTGACCCTTCGAAGACTGTCACCAACGTTGTCGGCGTCGAAGGAGCTGCAGGCTCGAAGAGCGCGGATGACACCGCAAAAGACAAGGTCACCTTCAGCGAGAAGAAGCTGGAGATCGTCACCGAGAAGAAGCTTTCGCCCGGCGAAATCTGGGGCTACCCGGGTGAGGGCGTGCTCGTGCAGCTGCCGACCACCGTCGTGAAGCCCGGCTCGAATGTGCCCGCGAACGAGATCATCGTGAGCGATCCGGCGCTGAACCTAAATGGTGAGCCGGAGGCGTCAGACTTCTGGGACAACTTCACCCCCGAGGCGATCACCAACACCGACGTTCCTGCCGGTGCAACACTGACAGTGCGCTACTGGGACACCGAGACGAAGCAGTGGGAGACAATCCCTGGGTTCGACGCCCTCACTGGCACCGTCACCAAGGACATCCCCGAAGACATCCGCAAGAAGATGGGCGGCATCCAGTTCCACTTCACGAACCCGGACCCGGGCTTCGAGCCGCACGAGCCGGGCGAGTTCAACGTCAACCCGAGCTTCACGGCGACGCTTGACAAGAAGTACGAGGGCGACAAGCCGCTCGTGATGGCGAACTGTGCATCGTCTGAGGCATCGGCAGAGTCCGCGGGTGACCCCATTGAGGATGCCACCGACGCCCCCGCGTGCGACGACATCGTCGTCAATGCGCCGATCCCCGGCGAGTATGACCTCTTCGACAAGAACTGGGTCGACGCGGGCAACCCGGCGCAGATCGTCCAGCGCTCCGGCGACCACGCCACGACGCGCCTCCACTGGTCCACCGAGAACCTCACCTTCACGAAGATGACGCTCGGCGATACCCACCTCGGTGAGGGCAAGAACGCCGGCCCTGCCGAAACTGATGTGGCAAAAACCAGCTTCGAAGCTTTCAATCTCTTCAAGGTGAAAGCCGTCACCAAGGACACGGGCTTCACCAAGGGCTGGGACATGATCACCGCAATCGATCTGTGGATCGACGGCGATTGGGTTCCCGCAGCGAACGCCACGGGACTTCCGTACACGAAGTCGATGAGCGACATCGAGCTCACCGCAGACGAGCAGATCGCGGCGACCGCCGTGCGCATTGTGTTCAAAGAAAACACTGATGGCCGCACCTCGGCCGACGCTCCCGCTCCCGGCTCCGGCCTCACGAAGTCGATGGGCCGCGACCGCAAGGTCGATCTCGAGTGGGAACTGCGCGACGTGCGCCGCAGCAACCCGGATTCGGCTGTGATCGCCAGCGAAGTGTTCAACGACCAAGGTGAAAAGCAGGGAGTCGTCAATAACTCGGGCAGCGCCACCGGCGAGCAGCCGGGCAACAGCGTCGAATACGACAGGGACGACGACGACATCACCATCGTGCCGCGCCCGCTCGCGGTCACGGTCTCGAAGGGCTGGTCTGGCGGTGCGCTGGGCGTCCCCGCGCTCGACGTGCCCGCATCGTCGTACCCGACGAGCCGCGTCACCATCAGTGCGAAGAACACCTCGCAGCAGAAGGTGGATCAGCTCACGATCGTCGATCCCGGTGAGGGCAAGGCGAGCCCGTTCGAGATCTTCACGCTGCGGAGCATCGTAAAGGCACCCCACCCCGTTCAGGGCGGCGACGCCGACAAGACGCTTGTTGTGCTGACGAAGAGCGACGGCAGCATCATCGATCCGACGGGCAAGGGCGGCGCAACGCCTGGCCAGGCCATCGCGATGACCCCCGCCGAGCTCGCCGACGTTGTGAAGATCGAGCTGCGCCACGAGGGCCGGATCGTCTCCGGCGCAACCGCAACCCTGCAGCTTGACCTGCAACTTCGGAAGACGCACCGCAGCGATCCTGCGAAGCTCGTGACAGTCGTGGATACGCCGGTGAAGAACGGCACTACCGCAAGCGTCACCGACCTGCTCGGCCTCGAGCAAGAGCATTCGGTTGATTCGTCCGATGACGCGCAGATCAAGCTCGACACCTTCGAGCTTGGGGTGCTCGCAACGAAGAAGTTCACCCCGGACACTCAGGTCGCTGAGCTCCTGCCAGGGGAGGAAGGCTACGCGGAGGAACACTGGGACGCAATCAGCATGCAGCTGACCGGGCGTCCAACAGGAACGGCCCGAGCCGACAAGCTCGTCGTCACCGACTCCGGCGCGAACCGTCCGACAGGCACGGGCTACGCCGAGAGCTTCTGGAATGCGTACCGCTTCGAGGGCTTTACGGGAGACACGCTTGCCGTTCCGAACCCGATCAACCGCGTACAGGTTGAGCTGCTATTCGGCGACTACACCTTCGACGCAGCCTCGAACACGCTCGACTTTGTCGCCGACACTACGGCGGGTGTCGAAGGCTGGAAGGCCGGCACCGCTGCGCCCGTCGCCGTTACCGGCGGCAAGGTGGAAGACGCGGCTGCGACTCTCCTCGCCGATGTTGCTCCCCAGGACTTCGACAAGGTGCGTGGCATCCGCTTCACCTACACCGCAGTTGACAAGGGCGGCGAGTCCATCGCCTTCGAGAACCCTGCGAACCCGCACGCGAAGATCGACCTGAAGATGAAGCGCCGCGCGTTCCTGGTTGCACCTGCTGACACTCCCGTGCCGTACTCGCAGCTGCCTGTGGCTCCGGGGGAGCCTGCTGAGGGCCACGGCGGCGTGTTTACGAACACCGTAGATGCCAACGTCGAGAGCTTCATGAAGTTCCCGGTTGAAGGCTCAGACGAGCTGCTTCCGCTCGTCGCGTCTGACGACGCGACCGCGCAGGTCTACTACCTTGATGCGGGCATTGAGGTTGCGGTCGAGAAGACCCCGCTCGGTGCACAAGCTCCGGGCTCGGTGATCCCCTTCAAGCTGAAGACCACGAACACCTCGGTGCGCGTTGAGGACGACTCGACGAACAGTGCGAATGCCATCGGCCAACCCATCATCGTTGACAAGCTCCCGCTCGATGCCAATGGCAGGCCGCAGCTCGTGTTCGATCCAGACATGGACGAATCGAAGCGATTCTCGTACGAACTCGAGAACCGCATGGCACCCGCGACATCGGTCATGCCGACGAACCCCGCAGGCGTCACCGTCAGCTACCTCGATGCCGACGGCAACGCGCTGGCTGACGGCGCTGAGCCGGCACTCATCAAGTTCGAGTTTGCTGCGGGAACGAACCTATACCCCGGCGAGGTTTACACCATCACCGCGAACATGATGTTCCGCCCCGGCGTTGCCGCGGGCCCCGCGAATAGTCTCACCAACCAGTTCGGTGTGTCCTCGGGGCTCGGCGAAGATTTCGCGGGCTGTAATTTCGACATCAACCTCGACCCGAAGGTCTCAGAGTGCAGCACGACGACCGAGGTTTACCCGACCGAGGCGGGCGCGCTGCGCGGCAAGAAGTACGTCCGCGCGAACGACAATGAACTCGGCATCGCAGACGTTCCGAACCCGAACGCTGGCCGTCCGCACGTGCCGCACTTTGGTGATGCAGACACCGGCTACTACGTCGGCAACTCCGTGCCGATCACGAAGCCGCTCGGCGTCGAGACCTGGCGCGAAGAGTTGCAGAACACCGGCACCATCGTGATGGATAAGGTCGTTACGATCGACTCCCTCCCGAAGGTCGACGATCAGGGCGCGCTCGTGCTCCTGCCGCGTGGATCCGAGTGGCGGCCGACGTGGAACGGCAACGTCAACGTCGTCACGCACACCGCGCCCGACGGCGCCAAGTACCGCGATGACGTGTTGCCGACGGCGTACTACTCGACGTCTGAGGATGCCGCGTGTGTCGCCGACCTCAAGCCGAGCGAGAAGCCGCAGTGCGCTGACGATTACTGGAAGCTGCTGCCCGCGGATCTCAAGGCCCCCGGGTTCAACGCCGACGAGGTTCGCCACGTGAAGATGGTCTTCGAGTTCCCCCAGGGCGAAGAGCTGAAGCCCGGTGAGCGCCTCGCGTACACCTTCGAGACCCGCACGCCCGCCGAGGCACCGAAGATGACCGCTGACACGGTCGCCTGGAACTCGGTTGCTGTGGGCGCGCAGACGGTTTCGACGAACGAAGCCGGAGAGGAGACTCGCGCAAGCGTGCTCCCGACCGAGGGGCTGCGCGTGGGTGTCGCGCTCGCAACCGGCCCGCTCGCCGTCGAGAAGCTGGTCGAGGGTGCTGGTGCGTCGCACGCTCCCAAGGAGTTCAAGGTGCAGGTGCAGTGCACCGTGCCCGACCGCGAAGGCTCGGAGACTGGCGGCCACAAGATGCAGCCAGTCACCGTCACAGTGAAGTCAGGGCAGCCGGTCACGCTCGAGCAGCAGTTCCCCTGGGGAGCCAAGTGCACGATTGTCGAGGAGGCCGGCGTGAACGGCGAGACCTCGTCGGTTGTCGGTGACCCAGTCACCGTTGGTCGCGACACCGAGCCGGTACCCGTGGCGCAGCTGACCAACGTCTACGAGCTGGGCTCGTTCACCGTTGCCAAGCAGGTTGACGGCGCGACGAACCAGAATGGTGATCCGATTGACTACGGGAAGTTCCCCGTGTCGGCCGAGTGCAGCTTCCTCGGCAAGGACCTCCCGCTCGACCCGGCACGCGTTGAGCTCACCGTGGACGGAAAGGCCTGGCTCGTAAACGAGCTCCCGGTCGGCGCGAAGTGCACGATCACCGAGGAAGACGCGAAGGGCGGCGAGGGGAGCCTCACCGGCCCCGGCGTTACCGAGAACGGCGACGGTTCGTGGACCTTCGAGGTGACGAAGAACGAGGAATCGGTACCGGCGAACCAGCTGGAGCTCGTGCTCACCAACACGATGCCGCTCGCCGAAATCGCGATCGAGAAGCAGATCGAGGGTGCTGGCGCTGCTGCTGTCTCTGACAGCACAGTGTTCACCTTCGACGTGCTCTGCACCTTCGAGGGCGTGAACGTGTACGAGACGCAGCTGCAGCTCACCAAGGCGCAGGCGCTCGCGGGCGATCAGCTCAAGATCGACACGCTGCCGCTTGGCGCTGAGTGTGGCGTGACCGAGACCGGCGCTGGCGGCGCGACCGCCACCGAAATGCTCGACGCGAACGGCGAGGCCATCACCGGCCCGATCGCGGCTGGCCCGGCGGGCGAGCCCGTGCTCTTCACCGCGGTGAACACCTTCGATGCGGGCAGCCTGCACGTGCAGAAGGAGATCACTGGTGCCGGTGCCGAGCTGTGGAGCAAGGGATCGTTCGAGGTCAGCCTCGCGTGTAGCGTTGGCGGATCCGGCGAGCAGCCCGGCTCCGAGGTGGCGGTTCCCGGCGGTGCGGCGCGTGCGCTGAACGCTGAGAACGGCTTCGAGGCGAGCTACAACGATCTCCCAGTGGGCGCAGAGTGTGAGCTCACCGAGACGCTCACCGGCGGCGCGACCTCGAGCCAGGTCGTAGACGCCGAGGGCGCTCCCGTGACCGGCCCGATCGTGGTCGGCTCTGGCGACTCCTACGAGCTCCGGGTGATCAACACCTTCGAGGTCGGTGCAATCGACGTGAAGAAGGAACTCACTGGCGCGGGCGCAAGCCTCGCTGGCGACAAGGTCTTCACGGTGGCGCTCGCGTGCTCGGTCGAGCGCGACGGCAAGGTCTCGGCTATCGAGATCCCCGGCGGCGATACCCGCGAGCTCTCGAAGCAGACCGGCCTTACCGCGACCTACGAGCAGCTGCCCGTGAACGCCGAGTGCGAGCTCACCGAGACCGGCACCGGCGGCGGCAAGACCGTCTCCATCACCCCGAACACGGGCGATGCGACGGTGGGCGCCGTGACCGTAGCGGCCGGGGCACCCGCCCTGCTCACCGTGGTGAACGAGTTCTCGGCACCCCCGGTCACGCCGGTTCCGCCGGTGACGGGTACACCGGCAATCTCGGAGACCGGCGGCGGCCTGCCCACGGGCCTGATCATCGGCGGCGTCGCGCTACTCCTGTTGGGTACGCTGCTCGTCGTGCTCCGCGTGCGACGCGGCAAGGGAACCGAGTAGGTGATCCGCGAGGCACGTTGCTGACTCGCTGAGCCACGACACCGCCGGGCGGTGCTCCCCACGGAGCGCAGCCCGGCGGTGTCGCGCTAGGCGCACGCGCGGGTTGCAGTTGTTGCCCAGCGCTCCGTGGTCGGCAGTCCCGATGTGCCGGGCAATCATGGGGTGTCGGTGTCGGTGTCGGTGTCGGTGTCGGTCGTGGCGGGAGGGAGCTCGCAGCTTGGGGACAGCTTGCCGCGGCGCACGGGGGCGATCGTCATGACCCTGCGCGGCCGATACCGGGTGTACCTGATTCGGCTCAGCCCCATACGCGAAGCCCGTGTGGGGGCCTGAAACTCCGCCATACTCGCTCACAGTGATGTTGGAAAGTCGCGCCATTCGGCCGCGCACCGCATCAAGCTACCGGTCAGTTTGAGTGAGAGGTCACACCATGTCGGAAGATCCCAGAGCGGCGCAGCGCGCCGCGAGGCCGCGCGTGCAGCGGGGCAAGATTCGCAGGAGCGCGCTTACGGTGATTGGCGCGGCTGCGCTCGTGCTCGGGGCTGCCGTGCCCGCGAGCGCGAGCACCATCCCCCCGGGGGCCGAAACTCCGAGTGGCCTCCCCGGGGCGCTTGCGGGGCTCGAGATGCTCGACACCGAGGCGGGTGCAGCCGCAGGGCTCGCAGCGAGCATCGAGGCCAACGGTGTGCCGAGCACGGTCGAGGCCGGAACCCCGTTCCCGGTCGAAATCGTCGTCTCGGCTACGCTGCTCGGCGCAGACGCCCCGACCGGCGGCATCGCGCTCATTGCCGCGAGACCGGGCAAGCAGATCTGGGAGGACTACGAGCTGCTCGGCACCTTGGACCTCACCGACGGGGCCGCGGAGATCGTGGTGCGGCCCTTCGGCCAGGGATCCCGTGAGCTCTTTGTCGTCTATGGGGGCGACGCGCTCTACGAGCCGGCGATAGAACCGCTGGAACCGTTCGCCGTCACCCCGGTGAACACGGCAGTGTCGGTCGACATCGATTCGAACTCCCCGGCCTACGGCGGCGGCACCCTCGGCGTCTGGGTCACGGTGGAGAGTATGTGCGAGAGCCAGACGGACGACGCAGACGTGCGCGACCTCTGCGAGTCCACGCACGGTGCCCCTCACGGTGAGGTCACGCTCAAGCGTGACGGCGTCGTCGTCGGCACCGCGGCGATGCCTGGCACCGATCGCCTGGGCGTGCCCGACTGGCTGGACCTTGAGGACGACCTGAGTGCGCCAGAGACGAGCGGCATCGTACGCTTCGATGTGCCGACGCCCAATCGCGCGCTCGGCTCGCCCGACCGCTACACGTTCACGGCTGAATTCACCTCGCCCACGTGGTTCGGGGCCGCGGCGAGCGCCGAGGTGCCCGTCGAGGCGCGCGCCGCCGAGACGAGTGTCGAGCTCGTGCTCGGTGACCTTGAGTCGCCGGTGAAGACGCTGAAGCTTCGCGAAACCGTCGACCTCACCGCGTATGTCGGCGTCGAGCCCTACTGGGCGGGGGCCGCCGACGGCGTGGTCAATCTGTGGCTCAACGGCGAGATCCTGGTCGAGGGGCTCACCCTCGCGGCCGACGGGCCGATGGCGAACGCCACGCTGAGTTTCGACGAGCCGGGCAGCTACACGCTTGTCGCCGAGTTCGTGTCGCACTCGCTGAACCACACCGGCTCGAAGAGCGCTGCGTACGCCTTCACGGTCGCCGCCGAGACCCCGGACGGGGGTAAGAGCGACGGCTCGCGCGGCGGGAGGGGCTCCGATGCGCCCGCCACCCCGGTCGCGCGGCAGACCGAACTCGCACGCACAGGCGGTGAGCCAGCGGGGCAGGTCGCGCTCGGTGCTGGGGCGCTCCTCCTGGCAGCTGCCGGGGCCGCGCTGCTGCTCGGGCGCCGTCGCGGAGCCGGTGCCGAGTAACGCACTGCTCTGGCGCACTGCTCTGCCGCACTACGCGGCGCGCGTGTTCGCCGCGTAGTGCCAACGCAACACCCGCTCACTAGACTGAGCGGGTGTTGCGTGCTCTCCCGATTCCGCAGATGCTCCCCGCGCGAGCGGGGCTCGTCGGCGACGCCGTGCGCGCGCTCGACGCCGCCGCGCCGCTGTTTCTCACGGGCGACCGGGGGAGCGGAGTGACTACCTTCGGCACGCGGCTGCTCGGGCTCAGGCGGGATCAGGGGCGCACGATCCACCGCCTGACCGGATCGCCTGCGCTGCAGCGCGTCCCCTTCGCCGCACTTGCCGCGTTTGCCGCGCAGGTGCCGGGGCTGCGCGGCGTCGCGCTGTCCCCGGCTGCGCTCATGGGGCGCGTCGCGGAGCTCGCGTCCGCCGCCCCGCGCACGCTGTTCCTCGATCGGGCGGAGCACCTCGACGCCGCGAGTGCTGCCGCGATTGTGCAGCTCTGTGAGCTCGAACTGTGCGAGGTGATCGTTGGTTTCTCAGACCATGGCGCGCTGCCGGAGGACCTGCAGCGCCTGAGCTTCGAGCACGGCGCGGTGACGGTGCGGCTCGCCGCGCTCACGCTCGCCGACACGCTCGTGCTGCTCGAGGATCTCTGCGGCACGCCATTCGAGATGAGTTCTGCGCAGCGCCTCACCGAGCTCGCGGGCGGCAACCCGCTGCTCGTGCGGGAACTCGCGCTGGAGGCGCACGCGGACGACGCAATCGAACGGCATCGCGGCTACCTCTCGGTGGCGTCGGCATGGAAGGCACAGAGCCACCGGGTGTCGCAGCTGCTCGCGCGCCGCCTCGAGGCGCAGCCGGCGGGGCTGCGCGAGGCGGTCGAGCTCACCGCGGTGCTCGGCGAGCTGCCGCGCGAGATTGCCGCACACATCCTGAGCGTCGAACAGGTTGAGGGCGCGCTCGCCGAGCGGCTGCTGAGCTCGGTGCGGCACGACGGCGCGGGCCCCGGCACCCTGGTGCTCGGAGCAGGCCTCGCGCCTGAGACGGTGGTCTCGATGCTCGGAAAGCCGGCTCTGGCAGCGGCGATCGGCACGCTGCGCGAGCGGGTGCCGGCAGAGCTACTCACCCCGAACATGCGCGTGCAGCTCGCGACGCACAGCCGGAACGTGGGCATCGCCCTTCCGCTTGCTCAGCTCGTCGCTGACGCCCACGCGGCGGCACTCCTGCGCCAGTTCGACGCGGTCATCGCGCTCACGGCCGGGCTGAACGACCCGGCGGCGCTCGTCGATCCGGCCGCGGCCGCGGTGCTGAGGATGTATCGCTCCGAGGCGTTCCTGGAAACGGGTTCTCCGAAGGCCGCGCTGCGGGTGCTTGAGCCGCTGCTCGCGGCGGGCGATCGCGACGCCCTGCTCTTCGCATCGTTCATCGAGTTCTCGGGGCTCGGGCGGCCCGATCTCATGCAGCGCAGGCTCGGCGATGCCGAAGCGCTGGCAAGGTCCGAAGCGGTGCCGGAGTACTCGGCCCTCCGCACGATCCTCAGCGCCCGCGCCGGCGAACACGTCACGCTCGCGACGCTGCGGCAACACGCCTCCGACGAGCGGCTCACGCACAGCCTGCGTCTGAGTGTTTCTGCCCAGCTCGTCGCCGAACGCAGTTACCTCGGTGCGCCGGCCGACGGCATCGCCGAGTATCGCCGGCTGCGGGCCGGTGCGTTGTGGCGCGAGTCGCCGCCGAGTCAGCGCGGTGAGCTGCTGCACACGCTGCTCATTGCGATCCTCAGCGACGGCGACGCTGAGGAGGCGTACCTCCCGCTCTTCGCGGGCATCGATTGGGATCAGCTCGCGCTCGACCACACCACCTATCTCGCCGCGACGAGCATGCAGCGGATCGAGCGCGGCGAGGCGGCTGCGGCAGCCGAGCTGCTCGCGCAGTCCGCCGCGCTCGTGTCGCAGCGTGACCCGCACCTGCTCGCGGGCTTCGTCGGCGCGCTCGACGCGGTGGCCGCGGTGATGCTCGGCGACCTCCCACGCGCCCGCGCTGGCTACGATCAGTTCCTCGCGGGGAGTGTCACGAGCGGCCAGGTCGCGCGGCGCGAGGCGCGGCGACTGGGCCTCGCCGCGCTGCAGGCACTCGAGGGCGACGACGCGGCGGGTGCCGAGCTCGCGCGGCTGCTCGCCGAGGCGGACGCGCGCGGACACAGGCTCACCCGGATGCGGCTGCTGCACGAGGCCTGGCGGCTCCGACTCGTGGTTGCCGCGGGCGCGGGTACCGCTGGCGTGGGCACCGCTGGAGTTGGCTCCGCTGGAGTTGGCTCCGCTGGAGTCGGCACGGCCGGCGCGCGCGCTTCGGGCACGGAGGCCCCGGCGACGCCCTGCGCCGCGGCCGAGGCCCGCCTCGCGGACGAGCTCAGCCTCGCCGCGGCAGGCGTGCAGGGGCCGTTCGCCGCGACGCTCAGGAGGTACGGTGCCGCCTTCGGCGCGGGACGGTTCGGCCTGGGCGGGGGCGAGCGCACTCCAAGTTGTGGCGTTGCCGGGGAGCAGGCTCCTGGTGAACACGTAGGCGAGGACACTAGGGCAGGCATCGCGGAGGGCACCCCCGACGAGGCCGCCGGCGAGGCCGCCGGGGAACAGCCGCGAAGGTCGGTCGGCCCACCCGGGCAGCCGCTCAGCCCTGAGGCTCAGCACTCCGCGCTCGACGCCATCATCGCGGAGCACGTCGCGGCCGGGCGGCTGCTCTACGCGGCCGAGGCCGCGGCCCGGGGGGCCGAGCACGCGAAGGCGCGCGGTGAGCGTGGGCGCGCCGCTGCACTGCTCGAGCGCTGCGCGGCGGTGGCGGCTCCGCTTGTCGGCGTCCACACGCCGTCGCTCAGGCGCGTGCCCATTGACGCGTCGCAGCTCAGTGAGCGCGAGTACGAGGTCTGCCTCCGCGCGGCTGCCGGTCGCACGAACGCGGAGATCGCTGACGAGCTCTTCGTCTCGCAGCGCACGGTCGAGGGGCACCTGCAGCGCGCCTACGGCAAGCTCGGCGTGGCCGACCGGCGGATGCTCCTGCCGCCACGCTGAGGGGTCGCGCGCTGTTCATGAGGGGTCGCGCGCCGTTCAGGGTCCGCTCCCACGCCCCGCGGCTATAGTGCCGGAATGCCCGCTCCCGACCTGAACCACTTGCTCGCCCGGAACCTCCCGCCATGGCTGCTGCGATTCGCGGGGGTGCCGGGAAACGCGTCCTTCGCGCGCGCTGAGCGTGAGGCGGGCGATACTCTCGCCCGTGTCGCCGCGGTCTGTGCGCGGACCCTCGGGGTGACGCCGACCCCGCCGCAGCTCACTGCGGCAGCGGCCCTGCGCGCCGGCTACGGGGTCGAAATGCACACGGGCGAGGGCAAGACGCTCGCGGGCGCGCTTGCCGCGGCCTGCCACGCCTTCGAGGGCAGGCGCGTGCACGTGCTCACGGCGAACGACTACCTCGCGCGTCGCGACGCGGCGTGGATGGGGCCGCTGTTCGCAGAGCTCGGGATCACCGTCAGCTCGATCGGGCAGCGCTCCGGCACGCAGGACCGGCGGCGCGCCTACACCGCGCAGGTGCTCTACGCCTCTGTGAGTGAGGTCGGCTACGACGTGCTGCGCGACGGAATCGCATGGACGGATGCCGAGCGCGTGCACCCCCACTTCGACGTCGCGATCGTCGACGAGGCCGACGCCGTGATGATCGACGAGGCGGTGTCGCCCCTCGTGCTCGCGGGCGACAGCGCCGCAAGGCCGCAGGACTTTGCGCGCGAGGTCGCGGTGGTGCAGACGCTGCTGCCAGGGGAGGACTACGAGGTGGACGAGCAGGGATCCACCGCGGTGCTCACCGAGCGTGGGGTCGCCCGCGTCGAGCGCGCCCTCGGAATCGCGAATCTCTTCGACGGTGCCGGCGATAGCGGCGAGTCACTTTCGCGCGTGAACGTCGCGCTCATGGCGATGGCGATCGCCACGCGCGACGTCGACTATGTGGTGCAGGATGGCGCGGTGCGGCTGGTGAGCGCGAGCCGGGGGCGGATCGCGCGCGGCCAGCGCTGGCCCGACGGCCTGCACGCCGCGGTCGAGGCAAAGGAGGGGATCCCTGCGTCGCTGCCGGGCGTGATTCTCGATAG
This sequence comes from Leucobacter sp. BZR 635, assembly GCF_048061935.2. Lineage (NCBI taxonomy): Bacteria > Bacillati > Actinomycetota > Actinomycetes > Micrococcales > Microbacteriaceae > Leucobacter > Leucobacter sp. BZR 635. The sequence goes on from NZ_JBLUNZ020000038.1 coordinate 15,816, forward strand.
CGTGACGATCCAGGAGCTGCTCGGCCGCTACCGCAGCCTCGCCGGGATGAGCGGCACGCTGCTCGCCGTCGCTGAGGATCTCGCCGAGTTCTACCGGCTCCGCAGCGGGAGCGTGGAGCGTGACGTGCCGAGCGTGCGCGTTGACGAGCCCGCCGCGCTCTTCCGCACGCGCGAGGCGAAGCACCAAGCGATTGCCGAGGAGGTCGTATTGCGCGGGGCGACGGGGCAGCCGGTGCTCATCGGCACGCAGTCCGTCGAGGAGTCTGAAGCGCTCGCTCAGCTGCTCGCCGAGCGCGGCGTCGACGCACGCGTGCTCAACGCCCGCAACGACGAGGCCGAGGCCGATGTGGTAGCCGCGGCGGGCGACCTGGGTGCGGTCACGATCTCCACGCAGATCTCCGGTCGTGGCACCGACATTCGCCTCGGCGGCGCGGCCGAGGAGCGCCGCGAGGAGGTGCTTGCCGCCGGTGGGCTGCGGGTGATCGCGGCGGGATATTACCCGTCGCGCAGACTCGACGCGCAGCTCAGAGGGCGGGCCGGGCGGCGAGGGGATCCCGGCTCCACCAGGGTGTTTGCCTCCCTCGAGGACGAGCTCGTGCGGTTGAACGCCCCCGACTTCCTCCTCGCGCGGCTGGCGCGGCGATCGCGGCGTGCGGGAGAAGCCGCGCGAGCGGATCGGGACCTCGGCGAGATCGTGCGGGCCTCCCAGCTGATTGCGGAGGCTCTCCGGCTCGCCCAGCATCGCACCACCTGGGGCTACAGCCTCGCGATCTCGAAGCAGCGCGCGAAGGTGCTGCGGCACCGCGCCGAGATCCTCGGCAGCGATAGGGCGCTGCGGGAGGTCGGCGAGGAGGATCCACCGCTGCGCGAACTGCTTGAGACGCGAGCCGGGCGGCCGGCCGCGGAACAGGCGTGCCGCGACACGGCGCTGTGGTGCCTCGACGAAGCATGGAGCGAGCACCTCGGGCTGCTCAGCGAGCTGCGCGACGGCATCCACCTGCGCGCGCTCGGAGGCGAGCAGCCGGTCGAGGCGTTCCACAGCGAGGCGCTGCGGGCATTCGACGGCTTCTTTGCGCAGCTGTACGCGCGGGTGGCCGCCGAGCTTGCCGCGCTCGACCCGACGGATCTTGCCGCAGCGGCCGCCGCGGTGGTGCGCAGACCGTCGTCGACCTGGACCTACATGATCGTCGACAACCCGCTGGGCAGCAACGCCGACCGCGCGGCGCGTGGGCTCAAGCGGGTGCTTCGGGGGAGCAGGCTAGTTTGACACCTCGGCAAACCGGCGTATGCTGAGTTAAAGTCATAATGACTCTAACTCACCGAGGTCGCGAACGGAGCCGATGTGCAGTACGAGCGAGCGAGCGCGTCCGAGCGGCGCTACCTGCCGCCCGCGGTCGCCGTCTCCGTGGTCGCCTTCGCGCTGCGGCCGCCGGTTGATGCGGAGCGTGGGGGAGACGCCGAGCGTGGCGGAGACGCCGATACCTCGGATACGCCGACGATCTGGATCCCGCTCGTGCGCCGCACGCGCGCCCCGTTTCTCGGGGACTGGGCGCTCCCGGGAGGCCCGACCGAGTGGGACGAGACGCTTGCTGACACGGCACTGCGCACGCTGCGGGCTGCCGCTCGGCGGGAGCCCGGCCACCTCGAACAGCTCTACTCCTTCGGCGGCGTCGAGCGCTCCGCCGAAGCGCAGCGCCTCGTGACCATCGCCTACTGGGCGCTCTACGGCGAGCATCAGCTCGACGCTGAGCCGGAAACGAGTGCCACTCCGGCTCCCGCGACCGCGCAGCAGCAGCGGCCCCGCCGCTGGGACGATCCACTGCCGCCTGCTCCCGCGCTCGCGGCCCCTCAGCACGCCATCGACGAACGGGGGCTCGCACAGCCCGCCGGCGAGAACGTCGCCTGGTTCTCGGTGGATCGGCTGCCGGCTCTCGCATTCGACCACGCCGAGATCATCGACCACGCGCTCTCGCGGTTGCGCGCGAAGACCGAGTACGCGGCGGTTGCCTACCGCTTTCTCGGGCCGGAGTTTACGCTCAGCCGGCTGCGCGCCGTCACCGAGGCGGTGCTGGGCGAGAGCGTGGATCCGGCAAACTTCCGCCGCCAGGCGCTTGCCCGCGGCGGCCTCGTCGACACCGGCAAGCTCGAATCCGGCGGGGCACACCGACCCGCGAAGCTCTACCGCTTCACCGAACCCAGCTGACTCCACAGATACTTCCACCAGATCACTCTCAATGAATGCGAGGAACACCGCATGACCAGCGTGCACGAACTCATCCGGGGCGCCGTCGCCCGCGAAACGTCGCTGCGGCCAGCAGGCCGCCCGACCGTGCCCCCGCACCGCCGCCCGATCGCGCTGAAGGCGACGACGGTCGCGGGCAGCGAGCTGTCCACCTGCGGCACCGAGCTCGCGGACGACCCCTGGGCGATCGACACCGCGCCCGGCTACGGCCCAGGAGCCTCTGTCGCAGACGAGATCCCGCGCTCGGCCCCGCGGCAGGGCCCGCTGCCCGCCCGCTACACCGAGGCGAGCGACGAGCAACTCGATGAGTGGATCGTCGCCGCGAAGGAGGAGCTCGGCGAGCGCGTGCGCATCCTCGGCCACTTCTACCAGCGCGACGAGATCGTGAAGTACGCGGATTTCGTCGGCGACTCCTTCATGCTTGCGCAGGCCGCGAAGCAGCACCCCGAGGCAGAATCGTTCGTGTTCTGCGGCGTGCACTTCATGGCCGAAACCGCCGATATTCTCTCGGGGCCCGAGCAGTCGGTAATCCTGCCGAACCTCGCAGCCGGCTGCTCGATGGCCGATATGGCGACGATCGAGCAGGTCGAGGCATGCTGGCGCGAGCTCACGAGCGTGCTCGGCACCGACGGCAGCATGGCACCTGTTGACGGCGGGCAGCAGCCGGTGATTCCCGTCACCTACATGAACTCCTCGGCCGCGATCAAGGCGTTCTGCGGCCGCAACGGCGGCATCGTCTGCACCTCATCGAACGCGAAGACCGTGCTCGAATGGGCGTTCGAGCGCGGCCAGCGCGTCGTGTTCTTCCCCGACCAGCACCTCGGGCGCAACACCGCGAAGGCGATGGGTATCACCGAAGCCGAGATGCCGCTGTGGCGCCCGCATCTCGCCCTCGGCGGCAACACCGCGGAGCAGCTGCGTGACTCGAAGGTGATCCTCTGGAACGGTTTCTGCTCCGTGCACAAGCGCTTCACGGTCGCGCAGATCGAGAAGGCCCGCGTCGACTTCCCGGGCGTGCGCGTCATCGTGCACCCCGAGTGCCCGGCGCCGGTTGTTGAGGCGGCCGATGGTGCCGGCTCGACCGAGTACATCCGCAAGGAGGTGGAGGCCGCGGCCCCCGGCTCGGTGCTCGCGATCGGCACCGAGATCAACCTGGTGAACCGGCTGCAGCAGCAGCGCCCCGACCTCACGATCTTTTGCCTCGACCCGGTGGTCTGCCCGTGCTCGACGATGTACCGAATCCACCCCGCGTACCTCGCGTGGACGCTCGAGTCGCTGCTCGCGGGCGAGACGCCGAACCAGATCAGTGTCTCCGCGGGTGTCGCGGGGGACTCGCGTATCGCGCTCGAGCGGATGCTTGCGGCGAAGCCGTGATCCTCGTCATCGGCGCGGGCGTCGCCGGGCTGTCGGCCGCGCTTGCCGCGGTCGCCGCCGGGGCTGAGGTCGAGCTCGTCACACCCGGCGGGCTCTCGGCTCTTGGCGCACAGGCGGCTCTCGCCGGGGGCAACACCGCGATGGCGCAGGGCGGCGTCGCCGCGGCCGTGGGCCCGGGCGACACCGCGGACGCACACCTCGCCGACACCCTCGTCGCTGGAGCAGGCCTCGTCGACGAATCGGCCGCGCGGGTGCTCACCGCGGACGGCGCGCGCATCGTGCGAGAGCTCCTCGCGGCCGGCCTCCCGGTGGATCGTGGCCCAGACGGCGAACCGATCCTCGGCCTTGAAGGCGCGCACGGTGCCTCCCGGATCATCCACTCCGGCGGTGACCAGACCGGTGCCGCGTTGCACGCCTTTCTGGCAGCGCGGGCGCTCGCGGCGTCGGCAGCTGGCACGCTGCGGATCACCGAGCACACCCGGGCTGAGGGCCTGCTCATGCGCGACGGAACAGTGGTCGGAGCCGAGTTGTGTGAGGCGGCGCCCGGTTCGAGCGATAGGGCGCACGGAGGCGAAGCTGCCGATACCGTCTCCGAGCGTTTCGCCGACGCGGTGATCCTCGCGACCGGCGGGTACGCCGCGCTGTTCCTGCGCCACACCAACCACGCGGGATCGCGCGGGGAGGGCATTCTGCTCGCAGCCCGCGCCGGGGCGCTGCTTGCCGACCTGGAGTTCGTGCAGTTTCACCCGACGGCGCTGCCGTCTGGCGAACTCGTCTCGGAGGCCGTACGGGGCGCGGGGGCGGTGCTGCTCGACGCAGCCGGGGATCGTTTTATGCTGGATCGGCACCCGCTCGCCGAGCTCGCGCCGCGCGACGTGGTGTCACGCGAGATCCACCGTGTACTCGCGGCTGCGCGTGCTGCAGGCAGCGCCGCCGACACTGTCTGGCTCGACGCGACCGGTATCGAACGAGAGGGCGGCCCGGGCACACTCGCGCGGCGGTTCCCCGGGATCTCCGCCGCGGTCGCCGCGAGCGGGTACGACTGGGCGCGCGACCCGATCCCGGTGGCACCCGCCGCCCACTACACGATGGGCGGAGTCGCGAGCGACCTCGACGGACGCAGCAGCGTGCCTGGCCTGTTCGTCGCGGGCGAGGTCGCGTCGACCGGCGTGCACGGCGCAAACCGGCTCGCCTCGAACTCGCTGTTGGAGGGGCTCGTCTTTGGCGAGCGAGCCGGCCGCGCCGCCGCCACGGCCACTGCGAACACTTGGGAGCCTGGCGCGACGCTCACCGGGCTCAGCGCGTTCGCCCAAGCTGTCGCCGAGGTGCCGCTGGCGGCCCCGGCGGCCCCGGCGAGCGCGGCGTTCGGCTCCGGTGGCGACCGCGGATCTGCGGCGAGCGCGGCCGAGATCTCGGCGGCAATCGAAGCCGCCCTCGGCATCGTGCGTGACGAGGAAGGTCTGCGCGAAGCGGCAGCCGTGTTTGCGCGCGGAACGGGCGCGCAGGCTGAACTCGCTGGGCTCGTCTGCGCCGCAGCCCTCGCCCGGCGGGAGTCGCGCGGCGCGCACCAGCGCGGGGACTTCCCGCAGCGTGATCCAGCGCTGGCAAGGCGCTCGGCAATCCGCGTGGTGCCCGCTGCCGCAGCCCCCGCAAGCACAGCTGTCGCAAGCACAGCCGTTGCAAGCACCGCCCCGGCAAGCACAGCCCCCGCAAGTAGCACAGCCGCCGCGTGAGCTGATCCACCGCGCTTTCCGCGCCCCCGTTATTCCCAGCCCCCACTACTGAAGGAGCCGCCCCGTGCTCACCTCGCAGATCATCACCGATGTTGTCGCACGCGCGCTCGCGGAGGACTCCCCCTGGGGTGACCTCACGGTCGAGCTCGCGATTCCCGAAACCGCGACGGTGACGACGCGCGTCGTCGCCCGCGAGGCCGGGGTGTTTGCCGGGGGCCCGCTCATCGCCGAGACGTTCCGGCAGGTGGACCCCCGGATCGCTGTCACCGAGCTCGTCCCCGAGGGCACGGCGTTCGGCGTCGGCGACGTGCTTGCCCGCATCGCGGGGCCCGCGCGCGGCGTGCTCACGGGGGAGCGGGTCGCGTTGAACTTCAGCCAGCGCATGAGTGGCATCGCGACGCTCACGGCCCGCTTCGTCGCACTCGTGGCGCACACGAACGCGCGGATCGCCGACACCCGCAAAACGACACCGGGCCTCAGGGCGCTCGAGAAGCACGCGGTCGCCGCGGGTGGGGGATCGAATCACCGCTTCGGCCTCTCCGACGCGATCATGATCAAGGACAACCACCTCGCGGCCCTCGGCGCGGTTGACGCCGAGAGGACGACCGCCGCGCTGTTGGGGTTGCGGGAGCGCGCGGGGCACACGACCTCGATCATCGTCGAGGTGGATCGCGTCGACCAGATCGAACCAGTGCTCGCCGCGCGCCCCACCGGGGTGCTGCTCGATAACTTCTCGCTTGCGGAACTGCGCGAGGGCGTCGCACTCATCGGGGGTCGCGCGATCGCGGAGGCGAGCGGCGGCGTGAACCTCGACACGGTCGCGGGCATCGCGGAGACCGGCGTCGACGTCATCTCCGTCGGCCTGCTTACCCACGGCGCGCGTGCGCTTGACCTCGGGCTCGACGCGGAATGACTAGCAGCCACTACCTCGACGCGGCCGCGACGGCCCCGCTGCGGCCGGAGGCGCGCGCCGCGATGCTCGCGGTGTGGGAAGCGGGCCAGGCGAACGCGTCGAGCGTGCACGGGCACGGCTTCCGCGCTCGCGACACGGTCGAGCGCGCCCGCAAGCAGATCGCGGCCGCCCTCGGCGCGCGACCCGGCGAGGTCATCTTCACCTCCGGCGGAACGGAGGCCAACACGCTCGCAATCGTCGGCCTCGCGCTTGCGAACCCGCGCGGCAGGCACATCGTGACGACGGCGATCGAGCACTCCTCGGTGCTCGAGTCTGCGCGCTACCTCGAGCGGGTGTTCGGCTTCGAGCTCACGGTGGTGCCTGTTGACGGCGCGGGCATGGTTGACCCTGCCGCGGTCGTAGCGACGCTGCGCCCAGACACCACGCTGTTGTCAATCGGCCTCGCGAACGGCGAGGTCGGCACGGTGCAGCCGCTTGCCGGCCTCGCGCACCGTGCGCGGGAACTCGGCGTGCTCGTCCACACCGACGCCGTGCAGGCCGCAGCAACGCTGCCCGTCTCGTTCGCGTTGTCGCCAGGCAGTTGGCCCGGCGAGACGGTTGACGCGCTCACGCTCGCCTCCCATAAGTACGGTGGCCCCCAGGGCGTCGGCGCGCTGCTCGTGCGGGCGCACCTGCCGCTCGAACCTGTGATTCACGGCGGTGGGCAGGAGCGCGGGGCCCGCTCAGGCACCGAGAACGTCGCCGGCATCGCGGGCTTCGCGGCCGCCGTTACTGCAACGGTGCGGGGGATCGGCGAGCGTGCCCTCGCCCTCATGCAGAGCCGCGATGCGCTCGTGGAGCGGATCCTCGCGGAGGTGCCGGGGGCCGCGCTCACCGGCCACGCGAGCGAGCGGCTCCCCGGTCACGCCTCGTTCACGGTTGCCGGCGTCAGCGGGGAGTCGCTGCTCGTTGCCCTCGACACCGCCGGGTTTGCCGTGTCGTCGGGCTCGGCCTGCGCCGCGGGCCAGTCCGAGCCGTCGCCGGTGCTGCTGGCGCTCGGCATCGATCCAGAGCTGGCGCAGACCGCGCTGCGGTTTACCCTTCCCGCACCGCTGCCCGCCGAGTCGATTGAGCGGGTCGTTGCGGTGCTGCGCGGCGAGGCGGAGCGAGCTGGCCGGCAAGCATCGCCGCGAGTGCAACCCCGAAGCCCAGCAGCTGCAGCGGAGTAAGCGACTCGCCCGCAATGAGGACGCCCAGTAGCGCCGCCACGAGCGGTGAGAGCAGCCCGAGCAGCGCCGTCGACGTGACGGGCAGCTGCCGGATGCCGGCGAACCAGATCGTGTAGCTCACGAGCGCGCCGAGCACCCCGAGCCAGAGATATCCCAGCACGGCCGCGCCGTCGATGCCCGCGGGCACGCCGTCGATGACGAGCGCTGGCACGAGCAGCACGAGGCCGGCCGCCGTGAGTTGCCAGCCGGCGAGGCTCATCGCGGAGACTCCCTCGGGGCGGCCCCAGCGCTTCGTGAGCACAACGCCGACCCCCATCGAGGCTGCGCCCGCGAGCCCGGCGGCAAGGCCGAGCGGGCTGAACGCCGCGCTCGGGCCGAGCACGACGAGCGCGACCCCCGCGACGCCGACGAGGCCCCAGAGGATCCGCCACCCCGAGAGTTTCTCGCCGAGGATCCACACCGCGAGAAACGCGACGACGAGGGGCTGCGCAGCGCCCAGGGTTGCGGCGACGCCGCCCGGGAGGTGCTGCGCGGAGAGGAACAGGAGTGGGAAGAATGCGGCCATGTTCAGGGTGCCGAGCACGAGGCTCTTCCACCACCAGGAGCCGCGCGGCAGCGTGCGCGTGATGGCGAGCGCGATGAGGCCTGCCGGCAGCGCGCGCATGAGCGCGGCGAATAGCGGGTGCCCCTCGGGGAGGAATCGTGTGGTGACCACGTACGTCGTGCCCCAGATGGCGGGGGCGAGTGCGGTGAGCGCGATGCGGGCCGCGCGGTTTGAAGATTCATTCACGCTTCTATGGTCGATCCCGCGTCACCGATCAGTCCAACACATTGTTGTCACGGCATCTATGAGCTGTAATCATGGATTCATGGAGCTTCAACAGATGCGCTACGTCGTGGCGGTCGCCGAGACCGGTAATTTCACCCGCGCCGCCGAGCGCTGCCGCGTCGTGCAATCGGCGCTGAGTCACCAGATCAAGGCGCTCGAACGCGAGCTCGGGCTCACGCTCTTCGCCCGCACGAGCCGACGCGTCGAACTCACCGCCGCGGGCGAGGCGTTCCTCCCGGCCGCGCGTGCCAGCCTCGCGGCCGCTGAGCGCGCGAAGGCTGAGGCTTCGGCTGCGACGGGAGAGGTGCGCGGCTCACTCGCGGTTGGCCTCATTCCCACGGTGACCGCCGTCGACGTGCCCGCGGCGCTCGCTGCCTTCCATCGCGCGCACCCGGCGGTCCGGATCTCGCTGCGCGGCGGCGGGTCGGATGCCTTCGTGGCCGCGATCGCGGCGGGCACGCTCGACGTCGCGGTGCTCGGGCTGCCGGAGGAGACTCCGGTGACGGGTGTCGCCTCGCTTGAGCTCGCCCGAGAGGAGCTTGTCGCCGTCGTGCCCGAGGGGCACGTGCTTGCGGGAGGCCCTGGTGATAGCGCTGGTGCTGATGGCACCCCCGCCACCACGCTTGCCGCGCTCGCGGCGCACGTCGAGGGCGGCGGGGCGACGTTTGCGGATTTCCCGGCTGGCACCCCCGGCCGGGAACAGTCGGACCTGGCGTTCGCCCGCGCCGGAGTGGTTCGGGAGGTCGCGTTCGAGGCGCTCGATGTAGCGTTGCTGCTCGATTTGGTTCGCGCGGGGCTTGTGGTGGCGATCCTGCCTCGGGGGCTGCTCGCTGGCGAGCCCGGAGTGCGGGCGGTGGCGCTGCGCGACGGCCCGACGCGGGTGTCGTACCTCGCGTGGAGTACGTTCAACCCGTCGCCGGCGGCGCTCGCGCTTCTGGGGCACTTGGCTCCGGCCGCGGTGAGTGCGCGCGCCGTTCCGCCATCAACTTCTGGTCAGTTTGCGCCGAGCGGCGGTCTGGAACGCGGGGTTTTTGGAGCTGAGTGACCAGGAGTTGGGGGGTGGGCGGGGTGTTGCAAGCTGGGTGTTGCAAGCTGGGTGTTGGAGGCGTCGCTCCAGGTGCCGCAGTCGGGTGTAAAGCTCGCTTGACGTCAAGCGAGCTTGTCTGTAAAGTTTGCTGTACATCGCGCAGACCGCGCGACGCAACGCAGACAGCGAAGGACCGCGCCATGCAAGACTCCCCGACCCCGACGACCGCAACCTCGACCCCCGCCAGTCGCTGGGGCCGTGCACGCTTCGGCGGTGGCTTCGCCGGCCTCGCCATCGCCTCGCTCGCCGTGGGCGTGCTCCTCGCGGGAGGCATCGGTTGGCTGTTCGCGAGCTTCGCGCTCACCGACCGCCCAGGCATCGGCTTCGCCTTCGTTGCTGCCGGGGTGCTGCCGGTCGCGACGATGCTCGGCTGGGCGATCTTCGTCGACCGCTCGACCCTCGACGGCGCCGTTGAGCGGCCCGAAGAGTCGATCGAGTCCGTCTGGTATGAGAAAGCCGCAAGTGGTGCATTTGGCGACATCTTGCTCGTCGGAGGCATCAGCGCAGTCGGGTTCTCCATTATGCAGATCGATGCTCCGGTGATGCTCGTCGTCGCCATCGTCATCGGTTTCGCGATGCTCGACTTCGGTGTGCGCTACCTGTGGCAGCGATCGGCGGCGAAGTAATGCAGAATTCTCTCCCTGAGCGCCGTCAGGCCCGCGGATGGTCACAGCAGCGGCTCGCCGAGGAGTTGGGGGTGTCTCGGCAGACAATCCTCTCGATCGAGAAGGGGCGCTTCGATCCATCGCTACCGCTCGCCTTCAGGCTTGCGGCGGTGTTCGGCTGCCACATCGAGGAGCTCTTTACGCCTGAGGCGGAGCCGGAGCAGTAGCTCCGATCCCGATCCCTGCCCGATCCTCACCCCGATCCTCACCCCGATCCTCACCCAGGTTCCGCTCCGACCGACTCCTGGTCAGTTCGCGCCAACACGATCGTGGAATAAGCGATCGCGGTGGCGCTCACTGACCAGGAGTGGCGCTGGGCGCTGGGTGCTGGGTGCCGGGCACCGGGCAGGGCGCTAGCTGTCCCTGACGTCCGCGAGTTCGCCTCGGCGGTGCATCTGGCCGGCGGAGTCGAGCTCGAGCACCGTGTCGACTCCGATGCGCTCAAGGAACGCGAAGTCGTGACTCACGACGAGCAGCGCACCACGGTACGCATCGAGTGCCTGCGCGAGCTGTTCGACGCTTGCGATGTCGAGGTTGTTCGTCGGCTCGTCAAGGATGAGGAGCTGCGCTGGCGGCTCCGCGAGCAGCAGCTTCGCAAGGGCCACGCGGAACCGCTCGCCGCCCGAGAGGGTGCGCACGGGGCGATCCACGCTATCGCCGCGCAACAGCAGGCGGGCGAGCTGGTTGCGGATCGTGCCCGCGGGGGTCGCCGGAGCGACCTCCTGCACGTTCGCGATCGCGCTTGCGTACTCGTCTAGGCCATCGAGGCGCTGGGGGAGATGTCCAACGAACTCGGTGACGATCCTGCCCGACGGGCGGCCGGGGTGTGCCTCGGTGCCGTCGAGCAGCTGGCGGATGAACGTCGACTTGCCGCTGCCATTCCCGCCGACGAGCGCGACACGCTCGGGCCCCTGCACGATCACCGAGGTGTCACCGTCGGTGAATTCGGCGATGCGGCGGCCGCGCGGCACGTTGGGGTCTGGCAGTACGAGGTGGATGTGCTCCTCCTCGCGCACGCGCGCGTCGGCGGCGTCGACCGCGGACTGCGCGGCCACAACCTTGTCGTCGAGGGTTGACCGCATGGCACCGGCTGACTCCTGCGCGCTGCTCGCTCGCTTGTTCACGAGGATCTTTGGCAGGCCGCCGTCGCGCTGTGTTTTCTTGGCCGTTCGGGCGCGTTGGGCGAGCTTCGACTCCGCCTCCTGCCGCTGTCGTTTCTCAACCTTTAATGCTTGCTGGGCGGCCTTGGCCGCCTGTTCCGCGGCGGCCTGCTGCTCGTCCTGGTGTGTGCGCCACTCGCTGTAGGGCCCGCCAAACGTGGTGAGTGTGCCGGCGTGTAATTCGGTCGTGTGATCCATGCGCTCGAGGAGCTCGAGGTCGTGACTCACCACGATGAGTGTGCCGGGCCAGCCGTGAACGAACTCATAGAGTTTTGCGCGGGTGGCGCGGTCAAGGTTGTTCGTTGGCTCGTCGAGCAGCGTGATGTCCGTGCGGCGCAGGCGCAGCCCGGTGATCGCGATGAGCATCGCCTCACCACCAGACACCGTTGCGACACGGCGGTCGAGATCCGCCGCCGCAAACCCAATACGGTGCAGCGCCTCGTCAGCGCGGGACTCGATATCCCAGTCGTCACCGACCGCGTCGAAGTGCTGCTGGTCAACGTCCCCTGCCTCGATCGCGCGGAGGGCTTTGAGCGCGCCGTCGATACCGAGCAGTTCAGCGACGGTTGCGTTGCCGCGCAGCGTCAGCGTTTGTGGAAGATATCCGACGATACCGGCGGTGTCGATGTGGCCAGAGGTTGGCGAGAGTTCGCCGGCAATGAGCTTCAGTAGCGTTGATTTTCCGGCCCCGTTGCGGCCGATGAGGCCCGTGCGCCCGGGGGTGAATGTGCCGTTCACGCCGCCGAGTGCGATCGAGCCGTCTGGCCACTCGAAGGTGAGGTCGCGGAGCGTGATGGAAGATTTGAGATTCATGATGGGAGAGTGTCCTTCGACGGCAGCCGCAAAATGGGGTGCCGAAATAGTGCCTGATCTGTTCGCCAGCGGTGTAACCGGACCGGCGGGTGTGCGCTACTGAAGGGTGCTCCAAGCATGCGGGCCGAGCCCGGGCATGCGAACGTCAGTGGTAGCGCGATGGCTAGATGCCATCCACCTCAATCATCTCCATGGAACTAGCGTAACACGCCTGCTTCATGCGGCTCCCCGGGCGTGTCGAAGGCTCGCGCGAGCCGCGCGAAAACCTGCTGTGCGAGCGCGGCGGGTGTGCCAGCTGACCCGTCCGGGTCAGTCTCGCTCGCGGCCCAGTGCTCGAGGCCGAGGCGAATCGCGTCGGTGGCGATCGTGGCGAGGAGGCGGATCTCGAACGGATCCCAGTGTGCACCGAGGAGCTCGGTGAGGATCGGTCTCAGCCGCGCCTCGGAGTCGAGGTTGACCCGATACCAGGTGGCCTTCAGAGTCGGGGCGGAGGCGACGGTGCGCAGCACGTCCCGGGTGATGCGCAGCTCTTCGCGCTCCGCTGCAGTGGCCGGGATGAGGACCTCGTCGATGAGCCGCGGGAAGAGTCGCAGCGGATCACGCTCGGGAGCGGTCGTGAGCAGATGCACCCAATTGTCGGCGCCCGAGGTGAGCAGTGGGACGATCGCGTCTTCTTTGGTATTGAAGTATCGGTAGAAGGTGCGGAGTGAGATGCCGGCCGCAGCGGCGATCGCCTCGGCGGTGACGTGTTCGGTTCCGTGCTCCGCAAACAGCCCAGCGGCGGCGCGCGCGATCTCGAGCCGCGTTGCCTCGCGGCGGCGCTCGGTGAGCGACTGGGAAAGGATCGCGCCTGGCGGGGCCGCGCCTGCCGGAGTCGCCAGGGGTGCTGCGGCGGAATAATCCTGGGGCTGCATGGTTACACTATATGACACAACGTGCCATGATGGCATGACGTGCCACGGCTGCCGTGCGTTGAGGCGGCCCTGGCTTTCACCGAAAGGACTCACCATGAACCGCTATGAAGGTCGCCGCGCGCTCGTCACCGGAGGCGGCTCCGGCATCGGCCAGGCCACCGTGCTCCGGATGCTCTCCGAGGGGGGCCGTGTTGTCGCGGCCGATATGAGCGAGGCAGGGCTCTCAGACACCGTCGTCCGCGCGGGAGCCGCCGCAGATCGGCTGCACACGGTCGTGATGAACGTTGCCGAGGAGGCAACCGTGCGCGAGGGCGTCGCCGCCGCCGTCGACTGGCTGGGTGGCCTCGACGTGCTCGTGAACGCTGCGGGCATCCTGCGCTCATCGCACACGCATGAGACGACGGTCGAGTCATTCGAGCAGGTGCTCCGCGTGAACCTCGTCGGGGCCTTCATCGTGATTCGCGAGGCGATCCCGGCGCTGCAGCAGGGGAGCGACTCAGCGGTCGTGAACTTCAGCTCGACGTCCGCGGACTTCGCGCACCCGTACATGGCCGCATACGCTGCGTCGAAGGGCGGCGTGCAGTCGATGACGCACGCGCTCGCGTCGGAGTATTCGAAGAGCGGCATCCGCTTCACCGCAGTGCAGCCCGGCTCGATCTCCTCGGGCATGACCGACGGCTCGGGCGAGAGCGGGCAGAACCGCGGACCGGGCCTGCCTGAGGATGCCGACATGTCGCTGTTCATGAAGATGAGCCCGGTGCTCGGGCAGGGGTACGCCGGGCCCGAGTCGGTGGCGAGCGTCGTTGCGATGCTTGCGAGCGATGACGGCAAGTTCATCACGGGCACCGAGGTGCGGATCGACGGCGGCACCCACTTCTAGCGAGCCCCGTGCCGGCGCGCCGAGCCTAGCCGAGCCGCACCGGGCTCAGCGATCCACGCGTGCGAATGGGCGGGAGGTCTTCTGCCCTCCCGCCCATTCGCACTGGGTCGGTTACTCCGCGAGCTTGCCGACGGGGGAGTCGTCGATGCCCTGCTCGGCGAGCGCACGGAAGGAGTCGGGGGCGGTCGCGGAAGGCTCGAACACGACGCCGCCGTCGGGCGTCCACACCATGTTGCCGCGCAGCTCGTCGCTCTGTTCGGGGAAGTCCGAGCGGTTGTGGGCGCCGCGGGTCTCGCGGCGCTCGCGCGCGCTCTCGAGTGTGGCGCGAGCGGCGAGCATGGATCCGTAGAGGTCGAATGCGTGCGCGAGGTCGTCGAAGCCGGCGATGTCGGGGTGGGCGGTGAGGTTGTCGACGCGTTCGGCGAGCTCGTCGAGCTTCGCGAGGCCCTCGGTGAGACCTGCCTCGCTGCGGACGACCCCGGCGTGCTCCGTCATGACGTTGCGCAGCTGACGCTGCAGCAGCCGCGGGCTTTCCTCGCCGGTGCCGGTGAGGAGCCCCTGCATCTCGGCGCGGGCGGCGGCGACGACGTGCGGGTCGCGGCGGATCGCGCTGAGCCCCGTGATGTAGTCGGCCGCGTCGCCGCCGGTGAGGCGACCGTAGACGAGGAGCTCGATGAGTGAGTTGCCGCCGAGGCGGTTTGCGCCGTGCAGCCCGCTCGCCGCCTCGCCGATCGCGTAGAGGCCGTCGACGCCGGTCGCGTGCTCCTCGGCGCTCACCCACACGCCGCCCATCGAGTAGTGCGCGGTCGGGGCGATCTCGATGGGGCTCTGTGTGATGTCGAGCATCTGCAGATCGATGAGGTTGCGGTAGACGCGCGGGAGCTTCTCGAGGATCTGCTCCCGCGGCAGGTGCGAGACATCAAGGAAGACGCCGCCGTTTGCGGTGCCGCGGCCCTCGGTGATCTCGGTGTAGCTCGCGAGCGCGACGCGGTCGCGGGTCGAGAGCTCCATGCGCTCCGGGTCGTACTTCTCCATGAAGCGCTCGCCGAGGGCGTTGCGGAGGATCCCGCCCTCACCGCGGGCTGCCTCCGACACGAGCAGGCCCGCTGCGTCGGCCGGCTCAAGGATGCCCGAGGGGTGGAACTGCACGAGCTCGGCGTCGCGGATCCTCGCCCCCGCGAGCGCGGCGAGGCGGAACGAGTCGCCGGTGTTCTCGTCGCGGCGCGAGGAGGTGTTGCGCCAGATGCGCGTGTGGCCGCCCGCGGCGAGGATCACGGCGTCGGCGTGGATGATGACCGGGGTGCCGTCGACGATGTCGAAGCCGTATGCACCGAACACCCGGCCGTCGCCGACGAGCAGGCGCGTGATGTAGATCGAGTCGTTGATGGGCACCTGCAGCTCCTGCGCGCGGCGCAGTAGGGTGCGTTGGATCTCGAGCCCCGTGTAGTCGCCTGCGTAGCAGGTGCGGCGGTAGAGGTGCGCGCCGAAGAAGCGCTGGCTGATCCGCCCGTCTGCCTCGCGCGCGAACGGCATGCCCCAGCGCTCGAGATCCTCGATGCCGCGCGCGGCGTTCTTCGCGACGATCTCGACGATGTGGGGATCGGCGAGGAAGTACGACTCGCGCAGCGTGTCGGCGGCGTGCTGCTGCCAGCTGTCTTCGGGATCCATGGTTCCAAGCGCCGCGTTGATGCCGCCGGCCGCGAGCGTGGTGTGTGCGTCGTGCTTGCGCCGCTTGCCGACGGCGAGCACCTGCACGCCGCGCTCGGCGAGTTCGATCGAGGCGCGGAGACCGGCACCGCCGGTGCCGATCACGAGGGCTGAGGTAGAGATGAGGCGTTCTTGTGTGCGCGTTGCGGTCATGGGAATCACGTTAGAAGTCGGCGCAGCATTCGTCCAATGAATGATCCTCATCGAGATCATGCGCTTTTGCTATCGAGTGCGTAGTCTTGGAATCATGAATCTTGAGCAGCTCCGCGGCTTCGTTGAGATAGCGCACACGAGCCACTTCACCAGGGCGGCAGAAGCGCTCCACCTCACCCAGCCATCGCTGAGCAGGCAGATCTCGACGCTTGAGAGCGCTCTGGGCGTTGAACTCTTCCACCGGGCCCGCGGAAATGTCACGCTCACCGCCGCGGGCGAGCGGCTGCTACCCATCGCGAAGCGCATGCTCGCCGACGCCGAGGCGGCAGCGAGCGAGATGGCGGAGCTCGCCGGGTTGCGGCGGGGAAGGATTCGGCTCGGGGCGACGCCCACGCTCTGCACCTCGATCGTGGTGGAAGTGGTTGCCGAGTTCCGGCAGCGCTACCCGGGGGTTGACGTCGAGATTCTTGAGCGCGGATCCAAGAGCCTCATCGCCGCACTCGTTGAGGGCCAGCTCGACCTTGCGCTGATCGTCACCAGCGTGTCTTCAGAGTCGGGGCGTGCGGTGCTGACGCGCGAGCCGATCCTCTCCGAACAGCTCGTGGTCGCCGGAGCCGCGGACCAGCAATGGCCTGCGGCGCTCGAGACGCCAGCGAGCTTGGAATCGCTCGCGCGTGTTCCCCAGATCATGTTCCCGAAGAACTACGATCTCCGCACCGCGCTCGACGCGGAGTTTCGTGCCCGCGAGCTCACCCCGACGGTTGCCGTGGAGGGCGTCGAGATGGACGCCGCGCTGCGGTTTGCCGAGCGGGGGCTCGGGGTCGTCGTCGTTCCCGCAATGGTCGCGATCGACAGGCCAGCGCTTCGCGTCGCGCCGATCGCGCAGCCCGGGATCGCCCGCACCGTGAGCATTGCTCGTCGTACGGATATGACCCCCACCCACGCGGGTGCCGCGATGCACGCGCTCATTCGGGAGGTTGCCGACCGCTTCACGGGCAGCGACGACCGGTTGACGCGGCTGGTGCAGCGCGTCGACCCCGGCGAGCTAAACTGACCGCATGTGTGCGGGGTACGGGCTTGAGATGGCGGGGCCGAACTCTGCCTCACGCTCTGCCCGGAGCGAGCGGACCGGGCTGTTTCGGGCGATCCCGCCGGGAGACACGCCTGAGGGCCGCGCACTGCTCGAGGCGTGGATCGCCGAGCGGCACGGCCGCGCCCGCATCACCGGCCGGACCGCCCAGAACCTGAACCCGTTGATCCGGGTGCGCGAGAGCGAACGCGAGCTCACGCTCGGCTGGTGGTGGCTGCACGTTGGCGGGGCCCCCGCGAAGTTCAGCGCCTTCAACTCCCGGGCCGATCGCCTCGTGAGCGCCTGGCGAGAGCCGTTTCAGCAGCGGGCGCTGCTGCCCGCGAGCTGGTACGTCGAAAAGGGCGTCCGGTTCGCGCTGCCCGACGGCGATCAGTTCGCGATGGCCGCCGTGACGGCGCCAGCGGCGGAGGGCCTGGACAGCTACTCGCTTGTCACCCGCGGGGCCGTCGGCGGGGCTGCCGAGGTGCACGACCGGATGCCGCTCGTGCTGCCACGCGAGCTCCACGACGAGTGGCTCGACCCGGCCCGTGCGGGCGACGCCGACCTCGTGCGCGCCGTGATCGCGCTGTCCGAGGAGATCTCGCGCGAGATGCTGCCGATCGGGCAAGACGGTGGCGCAGGCAGTGGCCCTGCTGGTGCCGCCGACTCCGCAGCCGTCGAACAGCCAACGCTGTTCTGATCCAGCGCTGGTGCGTGTGGTCCCGTCAGCCCGTCAGTGCTGCGCGAGCCGTGCGAGCCGCTCGAGTGCCGTCGCAAGTGTCGCGTCGTCCTTCACGAATGTGAAGCGCACCCAGTTGCGGAGCTGTTCGGCGGTCGCGGATCCCTCACGGCAGAACGCGGCGAGCGGCACGCAGGCGACCCCCACGTGCTCGGGGAGCCAACGCGCGAACGCCGCGCCGTCGGGCACGTCTACCGAGAGAAACGGGGTCGCGTCTGCGCACACGAAGTAGGTGCCCGTGGGGCGCACCGTCGCGAAGCCTGCCTGTTCGAGCCCTGCGAGCAGGCGCTCGCGCCGCCCATCGAGGGTGCTTCGTAACTCGGCGACGTCGGCATCGCCCTCGGCGAGCGCGCGGGCGATCGCCGGCTGGAACGGGGCACCGCCCGAGTAGGTGAGAAACTGCTTGATTGCAAGCACCGCGTCGATGAGGTGTGCGGGCCCGGTCGCCCAGCCAATCTTCCAGCCCGTGAGCGAGAAGGTCTTGCCAGCCGAGGAGATCGTGAGTGTGCGCTCGCGCATGTGCGGCAGCGTCGCGAAGGGGACGTGGATCGCCCCGTCGAACGTGAGGTGCTCGTATACCTCATCGGTGACGACGACCGCGTCGACGCGCGTGGCCTCCTCGGCAATCGCCTCAAGCTCCTCCCGCGTGAGCACGGTGCCCGTCGGGTTGTGCGGCGTGTTCACGAGGATGAGGCGCGTCTGTGGGGTCACCGCGACGCGCAGGGCTTCGAGGTCGAGCCGGAAGCCGCCCTCGTGCGGCACGAGGGGCGCGGTCGTGTGGGTGGCGCCCGCCATCGCGATGGCTGCGGCGTGCGAATCGTAGAAGGGCTCGAGGGTGAGTACCTCGTCGCCCGGCCCGACGAGCGCGAGGATCGTCGCGGTCAGCGCCTCGGTCGCGCCCGCGGTGACGAGGACTTCTGTCTCGGGATCGAGCGCGATCCCGTAGTGCCTCGCCTGATGCGCGGCGATGGCCTCGCGCAGCGCCGGGATCCCGCGGCCAGGCGGGTACTGGTTCTCGCCGCCCTGGATCGCGGTGATTGCGGCCTCACGGATCCACTGCGGCCCGTCTTCGTCAGGGAACCCCTGACCGAGGTTCGCCGATCCCGTGCGGGCGGCCAGTGCGCTCATCTCAGCGAAAATCGTTGGCCGGACGACCCCGTCACCCCCGGCGAGCCCTGCTGCGACCGCGACGTCTTTCCACCTAGCACCCATACCGACCACAATAGGAGATGCGGCGTCCCGGAGCGAGCGCACGCGCACACGCTTACGACGGAACGAGGACTCGCGGATGATCCAGATCGAACAGCACGACCCCCACGCCGTGCTCCTGGCCGAACCCAGCGTCCTCGAGCCGCTCTGGCTCGCGTTGTTCGACCATCACGTCGCGAACGGCGCT
>NZ_JBLUNZ020000039.1:0-81146 GCF_048061935.2 Leucobacter sp. BZR 635
GCGCGAGCGGTCGCCGCTTCCTCATGCGCATCGAAGATTTGGATCGTGCCCGCGACGCCGGAACGGCCGAGCTGCAGCTCGCACATCTCCGCGCGATCGGGATCGACTGGGACGGCGAACCCGTGCTCCAGACCGAGCGAGGTGACGCCCACGACGCAGCCATAGCCAGGCTCGACGCCGCGGGCCTCGTCTACGAGTGCACCTGCACGCGCCGAGATATTCTCGCTGCGCCCTCAGCGCCGCACGCCCCGCCCGGCGCGTACCCGGGAACCTGCCGCGACCGTTCGCCCGCCGAACGCCAGGCCGCCCGTGCAGCGATTGCCCCGCGGCTGCCGGCGCTGCGATTGCGCGCCCCCGCCGACCTCACGGAGCTCAGCTTTGATGATCTCGTGCTCGGGCCCACCTCGGGCGACATCGACGACCTGGTGCTGCGTCGCGGCGACGGCACGGTCGCCTACAACCTCGCCGTCGTCGTCGATGACGACGCGATGGGGGTCGACCAGATCGTGCGCGGTGACGACCTCGCCCCGTCGACTCCCCGCCAGATACTGCTGCAGCGGCTACTCGGCCTGCGCTCGACCCCCGAGGTCGCATACGGCCACGTGCCGCTCGTGCTCGGGCCAACGGGCGCACGACTCGCCAAGCGCGACGGCGCGGTCACGTTGCGCGAGCTGGGGGAGGCGGGCGTTTCCGCTGACACTGTGCTCAGCGCGCTCGCGCACTCGCTCGGGATCGCTGCTGCCGGGGAGCGCGTGCACGCAGCAGAGCTGGTCAGCCGCTTCGATCCAGCGCTGCTGCCGCGCGAGCCGTGGGTGTGGCGGGGCAGCTTCGAGGCTGAGCACTTCGACGCGTAGTTCCTCCGCACCTAGCACTTGCGCGCGGCGCGGCCCGCGCCGCGCCGGAGTGCGCTAGCGCTAGCGCTTGAGTGCGCGGATGATCCGCGCGAGCGCGCGACCGGCGACCCAGACGAACGGCACGGCGACAGTGAGCAGCGCGATGAGGTTCGGCTCGAACCGGGTGTGACCGTCGCGGGTCACATACGCGCCGATGGGCAGCGACATGCCGCCGCCTCCTCCGCCCGATCCTTCGCCCGACACGGTGCCATCAGCTCCGCCGCCACCCTCGCCCGCACCAAACATGTAGCTGCCGACGGCGACCGGAAGGATCGTGGTGCCGTCAACGTCGACAGCCTCGCCGTAGGCGGTGTTTACACCCGTCTGAGTGACGGTGTCTGCAATGTGCTTTGTGATGTTAGGCATAGGGCCAGCCTACTTCCTCAGGTCTGAAGGCGAAGGGTGAGTTCTGCGAGATTAGTCGCCGCTGCCGTGCCGCGGGCGCAGCACCTGCGGCTCGGGGCGCTTTGCCGAGATGTCGTCGCCCGACGAGACATGCTTGATGCGGCGTACGACCCAGGGCACCAGGTGCTCGCGCGCCCACACCACGTCTTCCTTTCTCGCCTGCCGCCAGGTGCGCTCGGGCAGCGGCGGTGGATCAAGCGGGCCAAGATCGTGCGGAACGTTCAGCGAATCGAGCGCCGCCCGGGCGATCGTGTGGTGGCCGAGCGCGTTCATGTGCAGGCGGTCAC
This sequence comes from Leucobacter sp. BZR 635, assembly GCF_048061935.2. Lineage (NCBI taxonomy): Bacteria > Bacillati > Actinomycetota > Actinomycetes > Micrococcales > Microbacteriaceae > Leucobacter > Leucobacter sp. BZR 635. The sequence goes on from NZ_JBLUNZ020000039.1 coordinate 1,586, forward strand.
CGGCCCAATAGCGGCTGTCCTGGAGCTCCTCGATAGCCCACTGATCCACCACGAAGCAGTCGTGCCGCTGCGCGACCTTGCGCACGTTCTCATTGAAAATCGCGACCTTGCCGCGAATCGAGCGGAACACCGGCTGGAACGCTACGTCGACCCCGGTAAAGATGAGGATCGTTGCCCCCGTCTCCTTCAGCCGGGAGACGATGTGGTCGAGTTTCTCGGCGACCTCGTCCGGGTCGGTGCCGGGGCGGATGACGTCATTGCCGCCCGCGCAGACACTCACGAGATCGGGGCGCAGCTCCATTGCGGTGTCGAGCTGCTCGTCGATGATCTGCTGGATGAGCTTGCCGCGGACCGCGAGATTCGCGTACGCGAACTCCTGCGACTGCTCGGCCAGTACCTCAGCGAAGCGATCGGCCCAGCCGCGGAGCCCGCCGGGGCTCTCGGGGTCGGGGTCTCCGAGGCCCTCGGTGAAAGAGTCGCCAATAGCAACGAAGCGTGACCAGGGGAGCTCAACATTCTCGGTCGGAGCTACTGACGCTGCCGTCTCGAGCTGCTCAGAACGCGCGTCATCCGCGCGGAGTGAATCGTGAACCATCGTCTCGGTCCCTTTCTTTTCAGCCTCAACGCTACCCTGCTCCGCCGCGTTATACACCCTCGAATTTTGCTCCGACGGGTGCGGCGCGTCGCCAGGCGAGACGCGCTGAGGGCGCGCAGCCGCTCGGGCAGAACCGAGTGATCAGCGGTAGTCTAAGACGTTGTGATTGAATCGGCAGAAGACGGGACTCTCCTGCCGGGGACATTCGCCGCCGAGCACTTGCCGCCCGCCTATCCAGAGCGGGCCGCGCGCGGTACCGCCGGCAGTCTCCGGGCATGGCAGCAGGAGGCAATCAACCTCTACTTGGAACGTAACCCGCGTGATTTCCTCGCTTCAGCGACCCCCGGAGCAGGCAAGACGACCTTTGCGTTGCGGCTCGCGGCGACGCTGCGCGGCAACAAGACCGTGTCGCAGATCATCGTTGTCGCGCCGACCGAGCACCTGAAGGTGCAGTGGGCGGACGCCGCCTCACGCGCCGGCATCCGACTCAACCCGCGCTACTCGAACAGCGACGGGCTCAGCTACGGCAGGCACTACGACGGCGTCGTTGTGACCTACGCGCAGGTCGCGATGAAGCCCGTGCAGCATCGCCTGCTCACCGAGTTCGAAGACACGCTCGTCATCATGGACGAGGTACACCACGGCGGCGACGCGCTCAGCTGGGGCGAAGCGATCCGCGAGGCGTACGGCAGCGCGAAGCGCAGGCTCTCACTCACGGGTACGCCGTTCCGCTCCGACGAGGCCCCGATCCCATTCGTACAGTATGCCCCGCAGGGCGACGGCACTAAGATCTCCCTCACCGACTACGACTACGGCTACGGGCGGGCGCTGGCAGACGGCATCGTTCGGCCCGTGATCTTCATGGTCTACGCCGGCAAGATGCGCTGGCAGACCAGCGCGGGCGAAGAGATGGAAGCCCGCCTCGGCGAGGGCAACACGAAAGACGTCACGAGTCAGGCGTGGCGCACCGCGCTCGACCCGATGGGGGATTGGATCGCCAAGGTGCTCCGCGCCGCCGACAGGCGCCTCACCGAGGTCCGCGAGCACATCCCCGACGCGGGCGGTCTCGTCATCGCGACCGACCATGCCTCAGCCAAGGCGTACGCACAGATGCTGCATCAGATCTCGGGCGAAGAGGTTGCGCTGATCCTCTCCGATGACTCGGGATCCTCTGAGCGCATCGACAGCTTCTCCGCGGGAACATCACGCTGGATGGTCGCCGTACGCATGGTGAGTGAGGGCGTGGACGTGCCGCGCCTCGCCGTCGGCGTGTACGCCACTAGCTCGTCGACGCCGCTGTTCTTCGCGCAGGCCATCGGCCGCTTCGTGCGGTCGCGCCGCCGTGGCGAGGTCGCCTCAGTGTTCATCCCGAACGTGCCCCCGCTCATGGAGCTTGCCGCGTCGCTGGAGAAGGAGCGCAACCACGTGCTCGAGGGGCCCGGATCGGCCGAGGAGATGTGGGACGCCGAGGCCGCGCTCATGGCCGAGGCCGAGCGCGAAGACAAAGCCTCCGACTCCCTGATCGAGGACGAATTCAAGTACCAGGCACTCGAGTCCGACGCCCACTTCGACCGCGCCGTGTTCGACGGTGCCGAGTTTGGTGGCTACGCGGAGGTCGAGAGCGAGGAGGAGCTCGACTTCCTCGGGTTCCCCGGCATCCTCGAACCGCAAGAGGTGAAGGCGCTCTTGCAGCAGCGGCAGTCGAAGCAGGCTCGGCGCAGCGCGGTGAGTCAGGGCATCGTCGAGCATGCCCCTGAGCGGGCCGAGGCGCCCGAAGCGCTGCACCGCACGCTCGGGGAGCAGCGGAAGCTGCTGTCGAGCCTCGTCGGCATGTACGCGCGCGTAAGCGGCGAGCAGCACAAAGACATCCACACCGAGCTCCGCCGCATGTGCGGCGGCCCCGCGGTGCCGCAGGCGTCGGTGACGCAGCTGCAGAAGCGCATCGACCTGCTCCGGCAGCGCCTGCGGCCGTAGCGGGGCAGCCCGGCCTATCCTGGAGGCATGGCGAAAAGGGAAGCAGGGTCGACGCCTGCGATGCTCGTGCTCACGAAACTGGGCGTGCCCTACGAGGTGCGCAGCTATCGTCACGACCCAAGCGAGACTGACTTTGGGGGAGAGGCCGCTCGCGAGCTTGGCGTCGACCCTGAGAGGGTGTTCAAGACGCTCCTCGCCGAGGTCGACGGAACCCTCGCCGTTGCTGTGGTGCCCGTCACCGGAAAACTCGACCTCAAGGCACTCGCGGCCGCGTGCGGCGGCAAGCGTGCGCAGATGGCCGACCTGGCCCTCGCCGAGAAGAAGACCGGGTACGTCGTCGGGGGAATCAGCCCGCTCGGGCAGCGCTCACGGCTGCGAACCGTGGTCGACAGCTCCGCGCTCGCAGTCGACAGCGTCCTGGTTTCTGGGGGACGGCGCGGTCTCGACATCGAATTGCGAGGCGCTGACCTCGTCCGTGCAACCAATGCGGTGACCGCGGATATCGGGCGTGTCTGAGCATATTGCCCGCCGTTTGGCTGGGGTGGCGTGCGTGACACTCCCGGAATCACGACCGAATTGGCTTGGTGTTGAGATTCCGTGGTAAGTTATTCTCTGTTCGGCCGCAAGGAAATGAACAAGATTCGCGCGGATGGCGGAATTGGTAGACGCGCTAGCTTGAGGTGCTAGTGCCCGTATTAGGGCGTGGGGGTTCAAGTCCCCCTTCGCGCACGAGTCGCAAGAAAAGTAAGGCCCCTGCTTCGGCAGGGGCCTTACTTGTTTGTGAACTGAGCCCGGCCCGGCCGGTCACCCGTATTCTGGGTGAGAGGCAGCGTTGCCGGAGGGCTTCGCCGCGGGCCTTGGGCGCAGGGAGCCGGCCGGGAGCATGCGGGCACCGTCAGCCGTGCGCCGGTCGTAGGAGGCCCCGCATCGCTCGGACCGTGCCATCCCGCTTCAGCCCGAGGGGACGCTGGTGTCGGAGGTAGATCTCAGCGCTGTGTAACGCTCACCTGCCATGACCTCAGCGAGGTCATGGGCTTTTTGCTGCAAATCACTCCTGACTTCGCTGAGGTCATGTCTTGTGAGCGATTCTGGCCTGGCGCACCCTTGCCTGAAGTGTGCTTGCCATGGTGAGGAAGGGCCTGGGGCGGGTGCGTTTCGCAGCCCCCAGCCGCGGTGTCGGCACCGGTGGTCGTGGCCTTTCAACGAGTGGGAACTACCGCGCGCTGCAGGACTCCTCGCCGACTGCGGGAGCTAGATGGCGCTACACGTTCGTGTGTGAAGAGCCCTCAAAGCCCCGTTTCATCCATTGCGACCGGTTTTCGGCCCTTGCAGGGGTCGGTCTGGATGAATCGGGTGGGAGAGGACGCGGGTGGTGGAGCCCCGGGAGGCGCTGGGCGCGCGCTACAGCGGCGAGCCGGTCGATCCGAGGCGCTCGAGCATGCGGCCGGGCAACACCGCCATGAGCGGCCGCACCAGACGGTAGCGCCAGTCTGAGACGAGCACGGGGGTGCCCCGATGGAGCGCCCGCAGACCCTCGCGGGCAACCCGGCGGGTGTCTGCCCATGCGATGCGGGGGAGCGTGGGGAGATGATCCTCACCCATCCGCTCATGAAACTCGGTTGCGAGCAGCCCCGGACACAGCGCGGTCACACGCACTCCGCGCGAGCGGTACCGCATGCTGAGCGAACGTGAGAGCGACACCGTGGAGTTCTTCGCGGCACCGTACGTGCCGCTCGGCATGAAGGCTGCGGCGCTCGCCACGTTCATGATCCAGCCGGAGCCGCGCTCGAGCATGCCCGGCACCGCGGCGTGGGCGAGCCGCAGCGGCACCCAGGAGAGCAGCTCGTGCATGCGGCGCTCGTCAGCGATGTCGCTCGCCTCAAAGCCCGCGTAAACGCCGAAGCCGGCATTGTTGATGAGAATGTCGACCGGGGCGTCTCGCGCCGCCACACGCTCAGCTACGAGCTCCAGCGATGCGGGTTCCGTGAGATCTGCGGCGAGCACCTCGACAACGACGTCGTAGCGCGAACGCAGTACGTGCGCGAGGCGTTCAAGCCGCGGCTGATCGCGGGCGACGAGCACGAGGTCTATGCCGCGGGCCGCAAGCTGCCGGGCGAACTCGGCACCGAGCCCCGCCGATGCTCCAGTAATGAGTGCTCGGTAGGTCATGCCCCGTTACGCCACGCTGAAGATCGACAGTTACTTCGAGGCGGCTGCGCGCTTGGCTGCCTTCTCGATCTGCTCGTCGATGTAGGGGAGCGGATCGATCGGAACGCCCGAGCGACGCAGCGCGAGGTGCAAGTGGTCGCCGAACGACATGCCGGTGTTACCAACACGCCCAACAAAGTCACCGATCTCAACCTTGTCGCCGACCTTGCGGTCGTGCGAGTCGACCTGCATGTGGCAGTAGCGGCTAGTGAGCGTTTCTTCACTCACCTTGTGCTGAAGCTTGATGCTGAAGCCGCAGCCGTCGTTGGCGTAGCCGGCCTCAATCACCACACCCGAACCGATCGCGAGCACCGGGGTACCACCCGGTGCGGCGATGTCCTGCGCGTCGTGGAACTGTTCGACCGGAGCCGTCCGATAGGCAAACCCATCCGTGAGCGGGAACTCGCGGTCGAAGGAATACCGAATCTCGGTGTTCTCGAGCGTCGCAGGATCGACGAGACCGGCCTCAGGCGTGATCTGCTTATACGAGCCCGGGTCAACACCGAGTTCGACGGAACCGATGGCCCCGAGTGCGTCTTGCGTCTGTGTTACCGCTGAACTCTGCAGATGCTGCGCCGCACGCGCTGCGACCCCGTCTGTGTCGCCAAAGGCCGAGGAGAAGGCGGGCAGCGTGGTCGTGACGGCGAGCGTTCCGACGCATGCGAGAGAGAAGGTTGCTGCGGCGATCCGCTTCACAGTTCGCCGCGTGGAGCGGGGCCTCGCGGGACTCGCAGGAGCAGCGGTGATGTCAGTGGGGGCTGCTGTGTGCAGCGTGAACTCGGGAAGCGGGGTGAGCAGCAGGCCCTCGGCGGTGAGGGGCTGCGGTTGCTGGGTGGAAGCGGCTGCGGACGGAGCCGGGGCTTGCTGGGCGGGAGCCTGGGCTTGCTGGGCGGGAGCCGGGGCTTGCTGGGCGGGAGCCTGGGCTTGCTGGGCGGAAGTCAGCTCCGCTGGTGCCTGCTCCGCCGGTTCCTGCGTCGCATCAGCGCGCCGCGGCGGAGCCTGCTGTGCCTGCTGTGCCTTCCGAGCCTGCTGCGCGGCCTTCTGGGCCTGCTGCGTCTCTGCGCGCTGTGCCTGGGCTTGAGTGCGCCGCGCCTGCCGCGCCTGAGCCCGCCGCTCTGGCACCTGCTGTGCCTCTGCGTGCTGAACCGGGGCCTGCTCGTCCTGCTCGGCCGATGCCTGCTGGAGGGCGTCGGCTCGCTGCTGAGCTTCCCGGAGGGAGCGTCGGCTCGGATAGCCAGACGGCTCTTGAGGGGGTACAGACATAGAGTAAAAGTCAGCGGTTGGTTGACCTGACGAAGGAGCCGAGCCGCTCACCCGGCCCTCCGAACTTGGAATTGTGCAACCATAGCAGACCCTTCTGTGCGGCGGGCGAAGTGTTCGGAGGCCAACAACGCCCCCTATTTTCGCTTGGATGAATGCTCGAACGGTCCCGAATTGTGTGGCTGCAGCTCGAGTCGATCGCCCTCCCAGCGTCGCCTGAGCCAGCGGTCGTGGGACGCAACGATGACGGTTCCCGGGAACTGCGCGACGGCCCGTTCGAGCGCGTCGGCGAGCGCGAGCGAGAGGTGGTTCGTGGGTTCGTCGAGGAGGAGAACATGCGGCGGGTCTGCGATGAGGATCGCGAGCGCGAGCCGTCGCTGTTGCCCGGTGCTCAGGCTGCCGACCTGCTGAGCTTCGTCGCGCGCAGCGATGAGCCCGAACTGCTGCAGCGGAATGCGCTCGGCCAGCTCGCGGCCCACGCCGTCGATGTAGGTTTCCATGACGGTGCGTGCCGCGCCGAGGCCGTGCGGGTCCGCGAAGCGGATCTCTTGGTCGAGCAGCCCCACCCGGTATCCGGCTGCGCGGCTGATCGTTCCCGCATCGAGCCGTTGCTGGCCGTCAAGGGCGCGCAGCAGCGTCGACTTTCCCGCGCCGTTCACGCCGGTCACGAGCAGCCGCTCGCCCGCGCGCACGGTAAGTGAGAGTGGAGCGAGCCGGCCGGACACGGCGGCGCCCTCCGCCACGAACACGGGAGGGGGTGCGCCGCCCGATTGCGCGTCAACGCGATCGACTGGCACTTCGACGCCGCCTGGCACTTCCGCGCCGCCAACCGGCGGCCCGATCCCGGCAAAGTTCAGCTCGGCGGGCGGCGCAGCAATCTGGCTCTTCGACAGCACCTCGAACCGGGTGCGGGCATCGTTGACGCGCCGCGCCACTACCCGAGCGTTGCGGTCTGCGTAGAATTTCTGCGCCATTCGGGTTTCGGATCGTGGCTTCCACTCCTCGTGGCCGACGATCTGGCTGGTGCCCACTGCCGCGCGGAGCCGCCGCAGCTCGGACTGCTCAGCCGCGTAGCGCTCCTCCCAGCGCAGCCGCTGCGCGCGTCGGGCGGCAAGATAGTCGGAGTAGCTCCCGGTGAAGCGGGTGACGCCTATCGCGCTGCCGGTGCCATCCTGCACGAGCGGGTCGGCGAGGGATCGGGGCTGCGGCGCGGGGTCGAGGTCGATGAGGGCCGTTGTGACCTCGTCGAGGAAGGCGCGGTCGTGGCTCGCGAACAGTGCGGGGCCGGGCCAGGCGGTGAGCAGCCGGGTGAGGAAGTCACTTGCGCTGTCGTCGAGGTGGTTCGTCGGCTCGTCGAGCAGCAGGACGTCGGGGGCGTTGAGCAACAGCCACGAGAGCGAGAGCCTGGCGCGCTGGCCGCCCGACAGCGCACCTGTCTCCCGGTCGCGCGGGATCTCGGCAATGCCGAGGCCGGAGAGGACCTGCTCGATGCGTGAATCAATGACCCAGCCATCCAGGCATTCTACGGCGTCGAGGGCGAGCGCGTAATCGGCAGCGGCCGCCTCGTCGTTCGGGTGCGCAGCGAGCAGACCGGCAACGTCATCGAGCCTTGAGATCGCTGAGCGCACGGGCTGGATCGCGGTGTGGATCGCCGCCTGAATGGTGTCGGTGGGCGCGAACGGCGGCTCCTGATGGAGCAGCCCGATTCGTGGCGTCAGCCCGCCGGGCATGATGGCCGCGACGCTCCCTGCGTCGGGCTCGACGAGCCCGGCAGCGATGCGCAAGAGCGTCGACTTGCCCGAACCGTTCTCGCCGATGAGCCCGACACGGCTGCCCGCTGCGACGGCGAAGGAGATGTCGGTGAGTACTCGGCGCGCCCCGAAAGACTTCGAGACGCCGTCGAAGCGGAGGTGTGCGGAGGGCGCTGACGCGGAGAGAGTTGACGCGGAGTAAGTTGACACAGTCGGGTCAGTCTATCTGCGCGAGCGCTGCAGCTCACCGACCCGCACGGTGACGACGCCGGCCACGATGAGCGCGGCACCGATCCACTGCAGCGGTGTCGGAATCACGGCGAGAAGCACGATGGTCCAGACGATCCCGAACAGCGGTTCGGAGTATCCGGTAAAACTCGCGACCGTCGCGCCGAGGCGTCGGGACGCCGCGACTCCCAGCAGATACGAGAGGACCGTGGAGATCAGTACCATCGCCGCGACGACTGCCCACGGACTCATCTCGACGCCCGCGATGACGGCGGGGCTGTTCGTCACCGTGAAGGGGAGCACGCCCGCTGCGCCCGCGAGCAGCAGCGGCACGGCCCCGACGAGCAGCCCCAACCCGACGAAGGGCAGCGTCGGAATTCCGTGGTCGCTTGCGGCCCCGGTCGCGTAGTAGGCGGCGTTGCCCGCCGCGGCGATGAGCGCGAACATGATCCCGAGCGGATGCAGCGACACGCCAGCGAGCACGCCAGAGATCGCGACGACGCCGAGCACGGCGATCCCCGCACCGAGGAAGGTGAGCGCAGACGGTGCGACGCGGCTGCGCGCCCACATCCAGAACACGAGCATCACCGGGCCGGTGAACTCAACAAGCAGGGCGAGGCTGGGCGGGATGAACTGCACGGCGAGGAAGAAGGCAAGCTGACAGCCGGCGACGGCGAGCACCCCAAAGACCAGCAGCTGCGCCCAGGCGCGCCGCACCGTGTCCCAGCGACCGCGCATCATCACGAGCGTCGGGCCCAACAGCACGAGCGCCGAGAACGTAATCCGCGCGGTCGTGGCGGCCCCGGCCGACCAGCCCGCCTGCATGAGCGCGCTCGCGAAGATCCCAGACAGCCCGAAGGAGGCCGCTGAACCGACGGCAAGCATGAATCCCGTCACCGCTGAGGTGCGTGCGCTCGACTGGAGGGTGCTCGCGTGCATCATTGCCTTTCGGGTGCGGGCCTTCGGGTGCGGGCCTGTCGTGGGTGACCTGCCGGGCAGGCAGCCACACCAGGCCGTCGCCGCAACACTTCGTCGCTTCCTCAGAGGCTACCGCGTTCGCCCCGCTATGGTGGATGCATGGCACCAGAGCTCGATGTAGAACTGTCTGAAACCGCGCGGATCGCGCGCGACCTCATCAGGATCGATACGTCTAACCGCGGTGGCGGCGACGCGAATCCTGAACGCCCCGCTGCCGACTACGTGTCCGCCTACCTGCGTGAGCTCGGGCTCGAGCCCGTCACGATCGAGTCTGCTCCGGGCCGCGCGAGCGTCGTCGCCCGCGTCGCAGGCCGCGAGCCACAGCTCCCGGCACTCGTGCTTCACGGCCACCTCGACGTCGTGCCCGCGGACCCCGCGAACTGGTCGGTCGATCCCTTCGCCGGCGTCGTCAAGGACGGCCTGCTGTGGGGCCGCGGCGCTGTCGATATGAAAGACATGGACGCGATGATCCTCACGGCGATCGCCGAGATCCTCCGCGCGGGCGAGCAGCCCAGGCGCGACGTGGTCCTCGCCTTCTTTGCCGACGAGGAGAACGGCGGCATCTACGGCTCGCACCACCTCGTCACCCATCACCCGGAGCTCTTTGCCGGCGCGGGCACGGCGATCAGCGAGGTCGGCGGCTACTCAATCGACATCGCAGGCAACCGCGCATACCTCATTCAGACAGGGGAGAAGGCGCTCGACTGGATCCGCCTGCGCGCCCGCGGCACCGCCGCACACGGCTCGCGCGTCTGGCACGACAACGCGGTGACCCGGCTCGCCGAGGCGATCGCCGCGCTCGGCCGCCACGAGTGGCCGATCGCGCTGTGCGACACGACACGCGAGCTTGTCGACGAGATCGCGAAGCTCGTGGGGGAGGATCCACATGAGATCAACCCCGAAGAGCTCGTGCTCAGCCTGGGCAAGGGTGCCGGATTTATTCAGGCGAGCCTGCGCAACACCTCGAACCCGACGGTGCTCAGCGCCGGCTACAAGCACAACGTCATCCCCGACACGGCCGAGGCGCTCGTTGATGTGCGGACGCTGCCCGACGAGCAGGAGCAGGTGCGCGCGGAGATCCAACGCATCGTCGGCGACGACATCGAGATCGAGATCGTGCACTCCGATATCGGCCTCGAGGTCCCGTTCACGGGCGAACTCGTCGACGCGATGAAGGCAGCGCTTGAGGCCCACGATCCCGGGGCGAAGGTACTGCCGTATCTTCTGTCTGGCGGCACCGACAACAAGGCACTCGCGCGGCTCGGCATCACCGGCTACGGCTTCGCCCCGCTCAAGCTGCCAGCCGATCTCGACTTCCCCGGGATGTTCCACGGCGTCGACGAACGAGTGCCGCTTGACGCGCTCGATTTCGGCCACCGTGTGCTCACCGATCTGCTGCGCAGCTACTGAGCCCACTGAATTCTGAGCCGCGCTTGGGCTAGTCTGGACGACGGCCCGCAGCGCGAGCCACAAGACGGAAGGCCATTACCGCATGGGTATTTTCGAGGCGATCATCCTCGGCATCGTTCAGGGGCTCACTGAGTTTCTGCCGGTTTCTTCGAGCGCGCACCTCCGGGTGACGAGCGAGCTGCTGGGCATCGGCGACGCCGGTGCAGCGTTCACCGCAATCACCCAGATCGGCACCGAGGCGGCGGTCATCGTCTTCTTCTGGCGCGACATCGTGCGGATAATCGGCAGGTGGTTCCAGTCGCTCTCGGGCAAGACGGTTCCGCGGAACGATCCCGACGCGAAGATGGGCTGGTGGATCATTCTCGGCACCATCCCGATCGTCGTGCTCGGCCTGCTGTTCCAGGACGCGATCGAGACCACCCTGCGCTCGCTCTGGTTCACCGCGATCTCGCTGATTGTCTTCGGCCTGCTGCTCGGCGTCGCCGACCGGCTCGGCACGAAGGTCCGCCCGATCGAGAAGCTCACCTGGAAGCACGGCCTCATCTACGGCCTCGCCCAGGCAGCCTCACTCATTCCCGGAGTCTCCCGCTCTGGCGGCACGATCACGGCAGGCCTCTTCATGGGGTACAAGCGTGAGGCTGCGGCCCGCTACTCGTTCCTGCTCGCGATTCCCGCTGTGCTCGGCTCGGGCTTCTACCAGGTCTTCAAGGTCATCAAGTCGCCGGCGAACCAGGCGCCGTGGAGCATGACGATCATCGCGACCGTTGTTGCCTTCGCGATCGCGCTCGTCGTGATCGGATTCTTCATGCGCTACATCTCCAAGCGGAGCTTCATGCCATTCGTGATTTACCGCGTGCTCATCGGCGGCGTGATCATCGTGCTGCTGCTCACGGGCGTGCTGACCCCGGGCGGCGAAGTCCCCGCGATCGCATTCCAGGACGGTGTGTAAATGAGAACTTGGACCCCGCCGCCGCTTCCAGACCTACCCGGCACCGGCGAAGCGCCAAAGCTCTTCAATACGGCGACCGGCCGTATGGAACACCCCGCGATCCAAGACGACCGCGCAACGCTGTACGTGTGCGGGCTCACGCCCTACGACGCCACCCACGCGGGTCACGCCTTCACCTACCTCACGTTTGACATCATGCAGCGTGCATGGCGCGACGCTGGCATCGAGACCGTGTACGCCCAAAACATCACCGATATCGATGATCCGCTGCTCGAGCGGGCAAACGATACGGGCGTCGACTGGCGAGCACTCGCCGACGAGCAGATCGGCCTGTACCGCTCAGACATGCACCGGCTCGGCATGCTCCCGCCCGAGCATTTCGTCGCGGTGACCGAGTCGATCGACGAGATCGCCTACGGCGTGAAGCAGCTCGTCGAACGCGGCTTTGGCTACACCGTTGCGACCCCCGAGGCCGAGGGCGACGACATCTACTTCGACGTGCGCGGCGCGCAAAAGGAGTCGCAGTGGCGGCTCGGCGACGTCGCTCCCTACGACCGCGACCTGCTCGAGACGCTCAGCGCAGAGCGCGGGGGAGACCCCGAGCGTGAGGGCAAGCGTGACGTGCTCGATCCACTGCTCTGGCGGGCTGCCCGCGAGGGTGAACCGAGCTGGGAGTCGCCGGTGGGCCAGGGCCGCCCCGGCTGGCACATCGAGTGCACGGTGATCGCGCGCGAGGCGCTCGGCGAGCTCTTCACCGTGCAGGGCGGCGGGCACGACCTCGTCTTCCCGCACCACGAGTTCACCGCTGCGCACGCAACCGTGATCTCAGGCAAGCCGCTCGCGCACGCGTTCTGCCACGCCGCGCTCGTGTCGTACGAGGGCCACAAGATGTCGAAGTCACGCGGCAACCTCGTGTTTATTTCGAAGCTGCTCGACGGCTCGCACGCGGGGCACTGCGTCGACCCGTCTGCGATCAGGCTCACCCTGCTCGCGAACCACTACCGCTCAGAGTGGGAGTGGTTCGACGCCGACCTCGAGCGGGCAGAGCGCAGGCTCACCGCGTGGCGTGAGGGCCTCTCGCGCACGAGCGCGGAGCCGGCTTCGGCGACGGGCGTGCTGCAGCAGCTGCGCGCGGCGCTCGCGAACGACCTCGACACGCCGGTGATGCTCGCCACGCTCGACGCTGCGCTTGACGCCGGGGTCGATGATCCTGCGCTCATTGCGCACGCGGTGCAGGCGCTGCTCGGCGTCCAGCTGCTCCCCGCGGAGTAACTCGGGGCGCGCGGGCCATTCCGCCGAACACGGCCAGGGTGTGAAGCGAAGCCCCTGCGCGCTCCGGCGAGCACACTCTGCAGATGCGAGCTTGCCCAGCCTGCGCCGCTCAAAAGCCATGACCTCGGCGAAGTCATGAGTGATTTGCAGTAAAACACCCATGGCCTCGCTGAGGTCATGGCAGGTGAGCGTTGCTGGTCGATGAGGTTGACAGCTGTAGTCGCGAAGAGCTCGGTGGCTTGGGGCTGCGGGTGGCACCCGTATGGTCCCTCAACTTCTGGTCAGTTTGCGCCACCGATCGGGCGGGCGGACCGGGGTTTTGGGCGCGAATTGACCAGGAGTGCGCGGGGCGGGGCAGGGTGGCGGGGTGTTCCGCGCGCTAGCTCGCTGACGGCTGGGTGGGGCCGGCGGGGGAATCTGGATCGGCGCCCGGCGGGAGGTCGCTTTCGGTGCCCGCCGTGCCCGCTGTGCTCTCTGTGCTCTCAGCGTCTTCCAGAGTCGCGGCGCTTTCGCTACCCGCGGCGTCTTCCAACGACGCAGCCTCTTCCAGGCCCGCGTCGTCTTCCAACAACGCAGCGCCTGCCGCCGCACCCCGCGAGTCCTGTTCGAGGAACTTCTCGAACTCGGCCGCGAGCGCGTCGCCCGTCGTCTCGGCGGCCATGGCGTCGTCGCGTGCCTCCTCGAGGCTGCGAATGTAGCGCGTCATATCGTCGTCGTTCTCGGCGATCCGGTTGATGTTGCTCTCCCAGTCGGTCGCCTGCGCGAAGAGCTCGCCGCGCGGGATCACGATGTCGAGGAGTTCCTCGAGCTTGTCGAGGATCGCGAGCGTGGCCTTCGGCGAGGGCGCTGAGTGGACGTAGTGCGGCACCTGGACCCAGAGCGAGAGGCTGTCGATCGTCGCTGCCTCGAGGGCGACGTCGATCGCCGTGACAATGCCGACGGGGCCCTCGTAGTCGCTGCGCTCGGCTCCGTAGCGCTGCCTAAGCTCGGGATCTTCCGAGGTGACACTGGTGATGATCGGGCGGGAGTGCGGCGCGTCCGAGTACATCGAGCCAAGCAGTACGACGAGGTCAACGCCCCATACCTCGGCGAGCTCGACGACCTCGTCGGCGAAGTTCTCCCAATCACGGCCGGGCTCGTAGCCGGGCATAAAGAAAAGGTCGTGCACGGGCGAGCCGTCGATGCGGGTGATGGTCTCGCCCTCGGAGTCGGCCTTGGCGCTCGCGCCAGCGGTGCTGCTGCCTGCCTGGCCGCGGCCGACGACCACGCCCGGCCGGTGCACCGTGCCGTACAGCCGGGTATCGGGCCACTCGATCGTGCGGCGGCCGTCGTCGTCGCGGAACATCTTCGGACGTTGCAGTTGCAGGTCGACGAAGCTCTCGCCGCCGATGATGTGCAGCAGCTCTGCCTGCTGGAGGCCGATGAGGTGCTGAATGGCTTCTGAGGTCGCGTCGCCCGCGTCGCTCCACCCTTGGAACGCGGCGATGAGGACGCGGGGTGCGAGCTGGGGGTCGGTCGAATCTTTCACGCATTCCAGACTATCTCCCGAACGCCTCGGCCGCGCACGAGCGGCGAGACGTGACCGGTAAGATGAGTCAAATGACGACTGCGACGAACACCGCCCGGCCGGCAGCCGCCCTCTGGGACATGGACGGCACCATTATTGACTCCGAGCCGCTGTGGATCCGGGCCGAGCACGCGATGCTCGAACGCTACGGCCTCACCTTCCCTGAGGGAATGGAGACCGAGCTTGTCGGCTCGGGCCTCGTGAAGGCCGCCGAGCGGTTCCGCGAGATTGGCGTGCCGCTGTCCGTCGAAGAGATTATCGATGAGTGGAGCGAAGCCCTGGTTTCCGGGCTCGCGACCGAGCGCCCGAGCTGGATGCCGGGGGCGAGCGAGCTGCTCGCCGAGTTCCGTGAGCTCGGGATCCCGAACGTGCTCGTCACGATGTCCGTGCGGCGGGTCGCCGACGCGGTCGCGGGGATGCTGCCCGAGGGCACCTTCACCGCCGTGATCGCGGGCGACGAGGTCGACCATGAGAAGCCGCACCCAGACCCATACCTGCGCGGGGCTGCCGCAGTCGGCGCTTCCGCGAGCGACTGTGTCGCATTCGAGGACTCGCGCCCCGGCGTCGCCTCTGCGTTGGCCGCCGGTGCCGTCGTGATTGCGACCCCTGGCCTGGTTCCGCTGAGCCCCAGGTCGCGGGCACCCCACCGGGTGCTCACCTCGCTCGACGGAATGAACGCAGCGAGCGTCATCGAGCTCTGGGAGAGTGAGCGCACCCCGCAGGGCACGCCCGCGCTGCGCGGCCCGTTCCGTTTCGGTGACCGCGTGCAGCTCACCGGGCCGAAGGGCCGCATGAACACGATCACCCTCGAGGCCGGGGCAGAGTTCCACAGCCACAAGGGCATGATCCGCCACGAAGACATCGTCGGCCTGCCCGACGCCTCGGTCGTCGAGAACTCGAGCGGCGAGGAATACCTGGCGCTCAGGCCGCTGCTGTCCGACTTCGTGATGTCGATGCCGCGCGGTGCCGCGATTGTCTACCCGAAGGATGCGGCGCAGATCGTGTCGCTCGCCGACATCTTCCCCGGCGCACGCGTCGTCGAGGCTGGCGTTGGATCGGGCGCGCTGTCGCTGCACCTGCTGCGCGCGGTCGGGCCGGAGGGGGAGGTGCACTCCTTCGAGCGCCGCGACGAGTTCGCTGAGATTGCCCGCGCGAACGCCCGCGCATACGCCGGCAAGGATCCGGAGAACTGGACCGTCCGCGTTGGCGACCTCCAGGAGGAGCTGCCGAACGCGCTCGAGGCCGGGAGCGTCGACCGCGTCGTGCTCGACATGCTGGCGCCCTGGGAATGCGTGGGGGTGACCGCCGACGCGCTCTCGCCCGGCGGCGTCGTCATCTGCTACGTCGCAACCGTCACCCAGCTGTCGCGCACGGTCGAGGAGCTGCGCCGCTCGGGCCGCTTCACTCACCCGCAGGCATCGGAGACGATGGTGCGCGGCTGGCACGTTGAGGGGCTTGCGGTGCGCCCGGACCACCGGATGGTCGGCCACACCGGATTCCTCGTGACCGCGCGCAAGCTCGCCCCCGGCACCCCGCTGCCGAGCCTGAAGCGCCGCGCCTCGAAGAGCGACTTCTCTGACGCTGACATGAGCACATGGCTGCGCGAGATGGGCCCCGACGGTGACGCCTCGGAGCTCACCGAGGAGAGCGTCGGGCAGCGGATCAAGAGCGACAAGATCCTCCGCAAGAAGGCGCGCGAGGCGCAGCGCATCGCCGAGCACCGCGCCGGCACGGAGCATGTCGCCGAGGGCGACGCCCAGCTCAGCGGCGACGCGCAGCCCGAAATCACCGACCAGGGCGAGTAACGCCCATACCCCCAGCGGACACCCGGTAGGATGGGCAGGTTCGCATTCGACGCACTCGAGAGGTGTTCCATGCTTCGTCGCATCGCCCCAGCGGTTCTTACCGTCGCTGTCTCCGCAGCAGTCTTGACCGGCTGCAGCTCGACCGACGTGGTTGAGGTGGATCGCGGTGAGTGCACGTCCACGCTCGGTGCTGGCGCGCTCAGCGATAGCGTCGTCGTGCTCGGCGGCTTCGGGACTGAGCCTGAGGTCTCGATCCCGACCGACACCGAGATTCCTGTCTCGCAGCGCTCCATCATCGATAGCTCCGGCGTCAAGCCAGGCGCGAAGCTTGCGGTGAACGACACGATCGCCTCGGTGAACTTTGCGTTCTACGACCAGGGCTCTGGCGAGAAGCTGTTCGCGAGCGCGGGCTTTGGCGGCTCGTCTGAGGCCAACGAGTTCTTCGTGCTCGCCGAGGGCGCATTGAACCCGCTGAGCGCTGCCGTCGAGTGCGCCGTTCCGGGTGAACGCGTCGTGCTCGCGCTCAGCCCGCAGGACGCGCTGCCGCTGCGCCAGCAGATCGGCGGCACCCCCGAGTCAGCGCTCGTCGCGGTGATGGATCTCGAGGGCGTCTCAGACTTCAAGGCCAGCGGCCGCGCCAAGGGCCTGCCGAACGGCTTCCCTGCTGTCGTCACCGACGAGAGTGGCCAGCCCGGCGTGGTCTTCCCGCCGCGTGACGCCCCGGTCGGACTGACCTCGGCGATTCGCGTCGCGGGTGACGGCGAAGATGTCTCGGCCGAGGGCCGTCTGCTCGTGCAGATGTTCGCCGTCGACTGGGACGGCAACGTCCTCACCAATTCGTGGACCTCCGGCGGGCCGCAGCTGCTGCCCGGCGAGACCGAGGCTGCCGCGCAGGGACTCGCGTTCCGCGAGCAGCTCACTGGCGCGCCCATCGGCTCGCAGGTGGTCATCACCGAGGGCGGCGACAACGCCCGGGTGATCGTGCTCGATATCCTCGCGGTGGGATAGTACGGGACAGAGTTGGCCCGATCGAAGGTTCCCAGCGAAGAGCGGGTATTCAGTCTGGTACTCGCTCTCGTTGCGAGCACCAATGGACTGACGAAGCACGAGCTGCTCTCCTCCGTCTACGGCTACTCGGACCGCTATCGGGAGGACGCGCAGCGTGCCTCTCTTGACCGCCAGTTTGAGCGAGATAAGGAGCAGCTCAGGCTGCTCGGGATCCCCGTAGAGACTGTCGACTCGCCCGGCGAGCCCGGAAACAATCAGCTCGCCCGCTACCGCATCTCGAAGGCGGCGCTGGAAGTGCCAGCCGGCCTTGAGTTCAGCGATCGCGAACTCATGATGCTGCGCATGGCCGTGCTTGCGTGGCGTGAGGGGAGCCTCACTGAGGAAGCGCGACGCGCGGCGATGAAGTTGGAGTCGCTCGGTGGTGGCCGCGATCCTCTGAGCCTCGGCGTGAGCGCGGGCTTCGGCACCTCTGAACCCTCAGCGCCAGCGCTGCTCGCCGCGATCGAGGCCGGGCAGGTCGCCGAGTTTGGGTACCAGCTGCCCGAGCGCGATGTGCCGCTCACGCGCCGGGTGTTCCCGCTGCAGCTGCGCCGCTTCGAGGGCCGCTGGCACCTCATCGCCTACGATCTTGACCGCGACGCGACGCGCGTGTTTTTGCTCGCCCGGATCTCCGGGCAGGTCGCGGTGCGCGATCCACGACCCGCCGAGCCCGCGCGCCCCAGCGACGCCGCGGCCCGGGTCGAGCGCGCCGTAGCCGAACTCGTCGAAATTGGACGTGAGCCGCGGGTGCTGCTGCGGGTAGCGTCACGCTCCCGTGCCGACGCCCGCTTCTCGCCGGGGGCTGTCGCGACTGCGGAAAGCGACGGCTCGCGACTGCTGCGCTTCGGCACGGTCGACCTGCACGAGCTCGCGGCGCTCATCGCCGGGTACGGTGCCGAGGCGGTGGTGCTCGAACCGCAGGTGCTGCGCGATGCCGTCATCGCGCTGCTTGGCCGCGTTGGGAGCGGCCACGGCGGTGTCACGCCATCAGGCGCGCCCGATCCCGACTCCGCCGCTCGGCAGGAAGGGGCACGCTGATGGCCCGCACCATGCTCGCAAGTGACCGCGTCGTCCTGCTGCTCTCACTCGTGCCCTACCTGCGCGAGCACGGCCCGACGCCGATCGCGGAGCTCGCGGAGACGTTCGAGGTCGACCCTGACATGCTCAGGGGTCTCATCCGCTTTCTCGGAACGGCGGGGATCCCAGGCGAGACGCTCTCGTACCAGCACAACGATCTCTTCGACATCGACTGGGATGAGTTCGAGGAGCGCGACACCGTGTCGCTCACGCAGACCGTCGCGATCGAAGAGACCCCGCGCTTCACCGGAGTTGAGACCGCGGCGCTGCTCGCCGGTCTCGCCGCGCTGCAACCGCTGCTGTCGCCCGCGGACGCGGCGCTCGCGGCGCAGCTCGGGGAACGGCTCGGGGCGGCAATGGGCACTGCCGGGCTGCCCGCGGTGGCGGTGTCGGCCTCCGACCGAAACGGCACCCTGGCAGCGCTCGTCGGCGCGATCGAAGCCCGTCGGGCCGTACGCTTCGGATACCGTGCCGCGGACGGCTCCGAAAGTGTCCGCACCGTGCATCCCGCCTCGCTCACCGAGCGCGAGGGCGTCTGGTACCTGTTCGGCTACAGTGTCGAGCGGGCGGCGGATCGCACCTTTGCGGTCGCACAGATCAGCGGCCTCGAGATCCTCGAGACTGCGGGCGGAAACGAAGCGGCGAGCGGCGATAGTGCCGCGGGCGGCGATGCAGCGCCCGGCAAAGGGACAGCGCCCAGCGAGGCTGGAGCGTCCGGCAAGGCTGCAGTGCCCAGCGAGGATGCAGCGCCCGGCGATGCAGCAGCGCGCGGTGGGACCGTGAGCAGCGACCTCGTGAGCCGCGAGATGCTCGCGGTCGTCCCGAAGCGGCTGCTCGGCGCCATCCGCGGTTTCGCTCCCGAAGAGGTGTCAGACCCCACTGTTCAGGTCGCGCCCGGGAGCGTGCTCGTGCGGATCGAAGCCTGGCACGCGGGTGCCGCCGTGCGCCTCGCGCAGCACGGGCCCGGCGAGATCGAGATTGTGGCTCCGCCCGCGGCCCGCGCGGCCGTGAGCGAGTGGGCGGAAGCCGCCCTCGCCGCATACGGCGAGTAGCGCGGATCTTCGCAGCCGGGAAACGGTACACTTGCGCCATGGCGAAAGAGGGGCGCGAGAAGCGTAACCGGCAGGGACGGATGAGTCTCGGGGAACATCTCGTAGAACTCCGCAAGCGCCTGATTATTGCTGCGCTCGGACTGGTTGCCGGCTTGGTTGGCGGCTGGTTCTTGGTGAAGCCCGTCTGGAACCTGCTGCGCGACCCCATCAACGAGCTCAAACTCCAGGGCCGCGACGCGGTGCTTACGTACAGCTCGATCACCGAGGGCTTCGACCTGCAGATCCAGATCGCGCTGTTTATCGCCGTGATCATCACGGCGCCCATCTGGCTGTATCAGATTTGGGCATTCTTGGCCCCCGGTCTGACCCGCAAAGAGAAACTGTACGGGGTCGGGTTCCTCGGAGCAGCGGTGCCGCTCTTCCTGGCGGGTATTTTTGCTGCCTGGTACGTGCTGCCAAACATCGTGCGGTTGCTCTCGACGTTTCAGCCCGCGGAAGATGCTTTCTACCTGAGTGCCCGCACCTACGTCGATTTCGCCGTAAAGCTCATGCTCGCCGTCGGCGTCGGATTCGTCATGCCCGTCGTGCTCGTGATGCTGAACTTTGTCGGCATCATCCGCGGTAAGACGATCCTCAAGAGCTGGCGCGTCGCGATCCTCGTCATCGTGCTGTTCGCGGCGCTCACGACACCCGCTGCGGATCTCTGGAGCATGTTCCTCCTCGCCGTGCCCATGATCGTGCTGTATTTCATTGCCGTCGGCATCTCGCTGCTGCACGATCGCAGGGTCGACAAACGCAGGGCGAAGGAGTTCGAGGAGTACGGCATCGACCTCAGCGAACCAGACCTCAGCGACTACGAAGATGAGCCCGCGACATCCAAGTCCGACGCGTCGGCGAAGCCCCGAAAGGCGAGCACAGACTCGTGACCCACGAAGCATCTCCGGCCGACAGCGCGCCAGACAGCACCCTCGCCAGTACTGCTGACAGCTCTGCAGACAGCTCTCCAGACAGCTCCCTCGACACCGCGCTCGCCCATTTCGAGTCGAAGCTCGCGTACCCGCTTGACCCGTTCCAGCGCAACGCCTGCGAGCGGCTCGAAGCGGGCCGCAGTGTGCTCGTCGCGGCTCCGACAGGCTCGGGCAAGACGACGGTCGCCGAGTTCGCCGTGTACCTCGCCAGGCGGGAGAGCAACGCGAAGATCTTCTACACCGCCCCCATCAAGGCGCTGTCGAACCAGAAGTTCCACGAGCTCTGCGCCGAGTACGGCGAGGACGAGGTGGGGCTGCTCACTGGGGACGTGAACCTCCGGGGGGACGCGCCCATCGTGGTGATGACCACCGAGGTGCTCCGCAACATGATTTACGCGGCTTCGCCGACGCTCACCGACCTCGCCTTCGTCGTGCTCGACGAGGTGCACTACCTCGGCGACCGCTTCCGCGGCGCGGTGTGGGAAGAGATTATTCTGCACCTGCCGCGTACGGTGCGGCTCGTATCGCTATCGGCGACAGTCTCGAATGCCGAGGAGTTCGGCGACTGGATGCACGCCGTCCGGGGCGAGACCGACGTCGTGCTCTCGGAGCACCGCCCCGTGCCGCTCTACCAGCACGTGCTCACGACGAAGGCGCTCATGCCGCTGTTCGTCGACCGCGAGGGCGAGCTCGCACGCGCAGGCAAGGTGAACCCCGAACTCTGGATGCTCGGCAACCGCGGTCGCGGTGGTCGTGGCGGCCGTGATAGCGGGCGCGATGGTGGCCGCGATGGCGGCCGGAACTCCCGCGACCGGGGCCGGTCGCGTGGGGGACCGCCGCAGCGTCGAACGAGCCGGATCTCGCGCGGCGACATCGCCCGCGCGCTCGACGAGACACAGCTCCTGCCCGCGATCGTCTTCATCTTCAGCCGGAACGGCTGCGACCAGGCCGTGCGCCAGTGCATGTACGAGGGCATCGCCCTCACGACGCGGGAGGAGCGCGAGGAGATACGCCGCGTCGCGCACCGGCTCGTCGACAGCCTGAGCGAGGAGGATCGCCGCGTGCTCGAGACACGCGAGTGGATCGCGGGTCTCGAACGCGGCGTCGCTGCCCACCATGCGGGCCTGCTTCCCGCGTTCAAGGCCGTCGTCGAGGAGCTCTTCCAGCGCAGGCTCGTGAAGCTCGTGTTCGCGACCGAGACGCTCGCGCTCGGCATCAACATGCCGGCCCGCGCCGTCGTCATCGAACGCCTCGACAAGTTCAACGGCGAGCAGCGTGTGCCGCTTACCTCGGGGGAGTTCACGCAGCTCACCGGTCGAGCCGGTCGCCGCGGCATCGACGTCGAGGGTCACTCGGTGGTGGTCTGGAGCGACTCGGTCGACGTCGAGGATCTCTCGCAGCTCGCTGGGACGCGCTCGTTCCCGGTGAAGTCGACGTTCCGGCCGACCGCGAACATGGCGGTGAATCTGCTGCAGCGCCTCAGCTACTCGCAGGCCCGGGACACGCTCGAGCTCTCGTTTGCGCAGTTCCAGGCTGACCGCGCGGTTGTCGATCAGGCGCGAGAGCTGCAGGCGGCCCAGTCGTCGCTGCAGGGCTACGAAAAGGCCGCGGCACGCGCTCAGGGATCCGACAAGAAGCGCTGGGACGATCGCGCGCGCAAGCTCCGCCGTCAGCTTGAGCGCGGCCGCCGCCAGGTCGCGAATCGCACCGGCACAATCGCGCGCACCTTCGAGCGCGTTGTCGAGGAGCTCCTGGAACTCGGGTACCTCGTGGGGGACACCCGCGATGGCGGGGTCGAAGTCGCCCCGTACGGCGAGATGCTCCGCCGCATCTATGGTGAGCGCGACCTGCTCATCGCCGAGTGCCTCAGGCACGATCTCTGGCGCGGGCTCGACGCAAACGGTCTCGCGGCGATGTGCTGCGCCCTCACCTACGAGCCGCGGCGGGATGACGAAGCGGTGGATCGCGGCCCCGGCGGCAAGTTTGGGCAGGCCTTTGACCGGGTGCTCGACCGCTGGGTCGAGCTTGACGACCTCGCCGAGCACTACCGGCTGCCGCGCGCAGACATGCCGCACGCGGGCCTTGCCGCCGCGATGTATGACTGGTCGAAGGGGTCGACGCTCGAGAAGGTGCTCGAGACCAGCGGGCTCGGTGCCGGCGACTTCGTGCGCTGGACGAAGCAGACGATCGATCTCCTCGACCAGGTGTCGCAGGCCTGCGACGTGGCCGTCTACCACGATGGCTTGAGTGATGACGCCGTTCGCCTGAGCGTGCTCGGCGCGTTGGCCCGCGACGCGAAACGGTCGATCAAGCGCGGCATCGTGGAGGCGTCGAGCTCGTCATGACCGCAGGGCAGTTCCCAGACACCTCGGCAGCGCCGGCGAAGCTCGCGCCAGCCCGCCTGCCGTGGTGGGCCGCAGTCGGCGCGGCCGCCGCGGGCGGGTTCCTTTTCGACTTCGCGAACCCCGGAGCCGCAATCTGGCCGCTCGTGTTTCCCGCGGTGCTGCTCATTGTCGCGAGCTGGTGGCAGCAGCCGATCCGCGTCGCGATGCTTGCGGGCCTGGCGTCGGGCGCGGCCTTCTGGCTCTCGCACCTGAGCTGGCTGACGCTGTATCTCGGGCCGGTGCCCTGGCTCGCGCTCTCCGGCGTGATGATCGCGTGGTTCGTGCTGCAGGGCGCGGCGACCGCTGCCGCAACGCGCGGGCTCGCGGTACTGAACGTACAGGCGGTGGCGCGCCAGCAAGCAGGCAGGCCAGCCGGTGCGCTGCCGGGCCTGCTCGCGAGCCGCTGGGTGCTGGTGCTGGTGCAGGCGGTCGCGGTCGCGGGCATCTGGGTCGCGCGCGAGGCAGTGCAGGGTAACTGGCCCTATGACGGTTTCGCGTGGGCCAGGGTCGCTCACGTCTTCGCAGAGAGCCCGCTCGGTTCCCTGGTGTCGTGGCTCGGCTTTGCCGGGCTCAGCGGGCTCGTCGTGTTCGGGCTCGCCCTCGTCGTCGCGGCGATCGCCGCCCCGCTGAAGGCCCCACTGAAGGCTGCGCAGGCGGCCCCGCCTGCGGCCCCGCAGGCGGCCCCGCAGGCGGACTTGCAGTCGGGCCCACAGGCGGGCTCGCGGCTCGGCCTGCGTCGCGGCCAGGGCCTTCGTGGCCGTGCGGTGAGCGGCGCGGTCGCAGCCGTCGTGGCGGCAGTCGCAGTATTCGGGCTCGCACTCGTGCCGCCCGCCGAGCTCGAGCAGACCGGCACACTGCGGGTCGCCGCGGTGCAGGGCAACTCGAAGTCGGGGATCTTCGACGACCGTGAATCCGGCGATGTCTACGCCGACCACGTGCGCGGCACCGAGGAGCTCCTCGACGAGCTCGAGGCCGCAGGCGACGGCGTCGACGTGATCGTCTGGCCTGAGAACTCGGCCGAGTTCGCCCTCACCGACAACCCGCTGCGCGGCCGCGAGATCGCGCTGCTGTCGAAGCGCGCTGAAGCGCCGATCATCGTGGGAACGATCCTCGCGAACGACGACGGCACCTACACGAACAGTTCGGTCGTGTGGGGGCCAGAGGGTATCGCGGAGACCGCGGCGGGCAGCCGCTACGACAAGCGCTACCCCGTGCCGTTCGCCGAATACATGCCGAACCGCAGCTTCTTCCGGGCGCTCGCCCCCGAGCTCGTCGACCTCGTTCAGCTCGAATACGAACACGGCGAGTTCGCCCCCGTGCACGGCTTCGAGGCGCTCGGCCGCGAGATCGTCGCCGGGGTTGCCATCTGCTTCGACATCATCTTCGATGACCAGGCCGAGCAGATGATCGACGAGGGGGCCGAGGTGATTTTCGCGCCCACCAACAACGCTGACTTTGGCCGCACCGACGAGAGCGTGCAGCAGCTGCAGATCGCCAGGCTGCGCGCCATCGAGACGGGCCGCGCGCTCGTGAACATCTCGACGGTCGGGACGAGCCGGATCGTCGCGCCGGACGGGCGAGACCTCGACGGGCTCGAGGCCTTCACGCGAGGCGCGATGGTCGCAGACGTGCCGCTCGTCACGGGGGAGACCCCGGCCCTCCGATTTGGTGCCGTGATCTCGACGCTGTGGATCGTCACCGGGCTCGTGGGTGCGCTCGGCGGAAGCCTCGTGCTCATCCGCGCCAGGCGTGAGCGACCACGCAGCGCGGCGGCCTCACTCACACACGCAGTGGAGTAACTCGCGCCCGCCTTACTTGGCGGTGCCGCGGCGCGCGCGGAGTAGCTTCAGGCGCTCTTCGAGCAGTTCTTCGAGTTCTTCGCGGGAGCGCCGCTCAATGAGCATGTCCCAGGGGGTGCGCTGCGAGGACTCCTTGGCCTCAAGCTCGGCACGGGCTGTCCTGCCGGCCTCGTCGTCGAGGAAGCCGATCTCGCCGCTGCGCTGATCCGACCACTCGGGCGGCGGCTCTGCGTCGGCGTCGAACGTGACAGCAAAACTCACACCCTTGTCGGTGATGTACTCGACCGTGCGGCGCGGGGACAGCTCTACCCCTGCTTCGCCCTGCAAGCTGGTCGAGCCAATTCTTGACCCTTTAAGTGTTCGATCGGCCATTGAAGCCTCCCTCGCATGCGGCGGTCTAGCTGTGCGCCATCTGGGTTGGCACTTCCGCCGGGTTCTTCGCAGCGTATCGCGAATTCTTCGCCGAGTACACCCCCGATTGCTCCGAGCGAACCCCGACTTTTGTCTCGGCGGGCTCGACGTTACCGCGCGAGGCATGCGCCCGCGGCGGGGCTCTTCGACTACGCTGAGACGAGTTCAACCGCTCGCCCACTCACACTCTGAGGACACCACACTGTGACTGAGACCGCTGCCACCCCCATCCTTGACGCCGGAAGCCTCGCAGGCCGCAGGGCCCTCGTAACGGGATCCTCCCGCGGCGTCGGCGCAGATACCGTCCGCTACTTTGCGGAGGCCGGGGCAGACGTCGTCGTGAACTTCCGGAACAAAGCCCCGCGCGCTGAGAAGCTGGGCGCCCAGCTGCGCGAGCTCGGCGTGCGTGCCCTCGTGCAGGGCGCGGACCTCACCGATGAGGCCTCGGTCGCCGGCATGATGGCCGACATCAAGGCCGAGTTCGGTGGGCTCGACATTCTCGTGCTCAACGCCTCCGGCGGCATGGAGTCGGGCATGGCAGAGGACTACGCGCTGCAGCTCAACCGTGACGCGCAGCTGCGTGTGCTTGACGCTGCGCTGCCGCTCATGGGTGAGGGATCGCGCGTCGTCTTCGTGACGAGCCACCAGGCGCACTTCATCCGCACGACGCCGACGATGCCCGAGTACGAGGCCGTGGCGCTCTCGAAGCGGGCGGGCGAGGACGCGCTGCGCGAGCGTATCCCCGCACTCGCTGAGCGCGGCATCGGCTTTGTTGTCGTCTCCGGCGACATGATTGAGGGCACCGTCACTGCGACGCTGCTCAACCGCATGAACCCGGGTGCGCTCGAGGAGCGCCGTGAGCAGGCGGGCAAGCTGTACAACGTCGCCGAGTTCGCGGCTGAGGTCGCTCGCGCGGCTGTCGACGAGGTGCCCGCTGACAACACCCGCCTCGTCGGTGACGTCACGAGCTTCGGCTAGAGTCCCGGGGGGTCACCCCGATCGCCTCATGGTGGTGAGGATCCGCGCAGCCGCGACCTCACCACCTGGCGGCGTGTGTCGCAGCCGCCGCCCGACCGCGGCCGCACGCTCTCGGAGTGCGGCATCCGCGAGCAGGCCGGTGACCGTGGCGCGGATCTCGCGTGCGCTCGCGGTGCGCGGCAGCACCCGTGCAAGCCCGGCCGTCTCGAGTGCTCGCCCGACGTGCCGTTGATCCGAAATCGGGTTGATGGGCAGCACGAGGAGCGGGATGCCGTGCGCGAGGGCCTTGAGGGTCGTCGAGTGACCGCCGTGCCCGATGACGAGATCCATCGCTGGCAGGAGCCCGTCGTGTGCGACCCAGCCGCGCACCTCGACGTTTGGGGCACCGCGCAGCTCGCCCCCGAGTTCGACTCCGCCGGTCGTCACGACCGCATCAACCGGGAGTTGTGCGAGCGCCGCGACGATGCTGTGATAGACGGCAAGCATGCCCGGCCAATCGGTTGCGCTCAGCGCGACGAGCACGCGGACGCGGCCTCCGCGTGCAACGGGCTCAGCTCCGGTCTCCGAGGTTCCCGCCCAGGTGTAGCGACGCAGTTCGGGTGAGGCGCTGCTCGTATCGAGCTCGGGGTCCGTGAGCATGAGCCGAGTCGATGCCGGGCCCCAGAGCTTCCGCGGCCTGAGCCCGAGCAATGCGAGCCCGCGACCTGCTGGGCCGCGATCGAAGGTGCGGGCCCAGTACCCACCGAAGGTGTGAAACAGCACAGCTGTCGGGCGGTCCGCCATGAGAGCCCCGCGCAGTGGGGCGAGGAGCATGCAGTCGACGACGGTGACGTCTGGCTGCGCCGCGTCGATGAGCTCCCGCGCGGACCGGGCGGCTGCCCGCCCGGCGACGAGGCGAGCCATCGCAAAGCTCTTGCGGAGCCCCTTCCCGCCGCGCTCCGGCGTGATCGCAAGCGCCGCGTCGAAGTGGAGCGTGGGGAAGTCGGTGCTGTCGGGCGCGAGCCCTGCAACGGTAGCCGCAACGCCGCGCCTGGCGAGGGCGCGGGCGACAGCGAGGGTTGGCGGGAGATTTCCGCCGAGGTCTGCGGTGATGAAGAGCGCCTGCATTGTGTCTGCCTTTCTCGCGGGTCCTCGTGGCCTCCGACGTGTGGGGTGTGCGTTTGGCCGGTGGTGTTTGGCGACATGGTACGGCTGGTATCTGCGATGTGCAGGCCCAGTGCAGGCCCAGTGCAGGCCCAGTGTTGGCTGCCGGGTGCGGGCAGGCCGGCGCTCTGGCCCAAGAAACTAGACCCTGACCGGGGGCTCTTGCTACCCTCGAGGTTGGCGTGCTGACACGGGTGTCCGCGCCGAGACCCCGAAAGGTAGTCACATGCGTTCGCTCCTCCTCAAGGGCTTAGCTGTCTGCGCTGCTGTTCCGCTGCTCGTGACACTGTTCGCCCCCGTGGCCTCCGCGGATGAACCATCGGAACCAGCAGAGGGTACGACGCTCGTAGATCGGATCGTGGCCGCCGCGGAAGCGGGGACCACAGCTCCGACCGACCTTGCCGAGGAAATGTCGCTTCCGGTAACGGGCGGGGGAAGTCTCACGTTCGATAGCGCGGCGCGAATCACTGCGACCGTGATGTTCGTGACGTCGCCGGGGCCAGAGGTGCTTGCGGCGGTACGCGGGCTCGCCGAGATTGACGAGGTGTTCACTCGCTTTCCGGCCGCGACGGTCCGCGTCGATCCCGCCCGCCTCGGTGCGCTGTCCGAGATTCCCGGGGTCGCAAGCGCGGTCCCCGCGATGCGGCCGTTCACGGGCCAGGCGGCACAGGCTCAGGGCACAGCCCCGGGCTATCGCGCTCCAACGAGTGTGAGCACGTCGCCGCGGCAGCGTGCGGCAGCTCCGGTGGATCGGTGTGGACCGATCCCGGTTGAGGCTGACGAGGCGCTCCGCTCCAATATCGCGCGGGAGCTCTTTAGCGTCGACGGCACCGGCGTCACGATCGGTGTCATCTCGGACTCCTTCGCCAGCACGGCGTCGCCCACGTCGTGGGAGGGCGATGTCGCGTCAGGTGCACTCCCTGGCCCCGGCAACCCCTGCGGGTACACCACCCCCGTGACCCTGCTCTCTGACGACAGTCAGGGCAGCGACGAGGGCCGGGCGATGGCGCAGCTCGTGCACGGCATCGCTCCCGGCGCGACGATCCTGTTCGCTGACGCCGGGTCAAGCGACTTCGAGATGGCCGATCACATTGCCGAGCTCGCCAACGCGGGAGCCGACATCATCGTCGATGACATCGCCTGGCCGCAGGAAACCGCCTACCAGTGGGGCGTACTCTCGACCACGATCGAGCGGGTGAAAAACAACGGAGTCGCCTACTTCACCTCCGCCGGGAACTCGGGAGGTGTGGGGACGCGCGGGGCCAGCGCGGGCCGCCCAATCAGCTCGTGGAGTACCGCCGCGTATCGGCCGACCGCGTGCCCCGACTGGCTGCTTACGGGGGCGGACGACCCGCTCGCTGGGGCTTCCGGGATTGACTGCATGGATTTCGATCCGGATCCCGCAAGCTCCGTGCCGTACGACACCCTGCATGTGCGGGAGACCGCGAGCAGCCCCTCCGTCGACATGCGGGCGCTTGGGTCGATCGGGGAGCCGATGTTCGGGATCACCACTCGCTACGAGTGGCGGTTTTACCTCGTCGATCCCGAGGTACACGCGCCAGAGCTTATCGGCATGGCGCCACAGCTCGGCCAGCACTATCCGGGTGCCACGGGACAGTTTGCCGCCCCGGCCGGGGCTGAACTGCGCGCAGTGATGGTCCGCACGCTGCACGAGCCAACCGCGGTGCCACCGGCCGTGCGGTTGAGTTTCTTGAAGGGTGGCGACGAGCTCGCTGAGCGCGCGTTTTTGGGCGATGGAGTCGGCGATGTTGTTGGGCCGGCGACGTTCGGGCACGGTGGTGACGGCAGCGCGGTGAGTGTTGCCGCGCTCGACTGGCGGGATCCGGCGGCCGTGCGCCCCTACAGCTCGCTCGGAGCTTCGACGCTGCTCTTTGAGCCCGTGCGAGAGGATGCTGCGGCACCCGCAGCACCGCTTCCCGCGCCCGTGACGCCGGCTACCCCGCACATTGCGGGGGTGGATGGCATGCAGACCACCTTCTTCGGGGAGGCCCCGGACTATCGGTTCTACGGCACCTCAGCCAGCGCCCCGACCGCCGCCGCAGTCGCGGCTCTGGCGCAGTCGCATGCCCCTGACCTGAGCGGTTCCGACCTTACCGCGCGCCTCATCGACACCGCCCGAGGGGCCGCCGACGGCGGGCCAGTCAACCCGTATGCGGGCTTCGGGTTCGCTGATTCGCAGGTCTTCGGCGCGGGCCTCGTCGACGCGGAAGCACTGCTCACGGGGCTGGAGGCGGCACCCGCCACGCCGGAGGGCTTGCGGGCGGTCGAGGTGACCCAGACCAGCTTCCAATTGGAGTGGGAACCAGCGGAGGGGGCGACAGCGCTTGACCTCGAGGTTGAGCTCGTCGAAGCCGCTGGTGAGAACGGTCAATCGCCGGCATCGGCCGCGCCCGTATCGACGGCGCCCGTATCGGCCGCGCTTGACGGCAGTGTGACGTCGCACCGCGTGGAGGGGCTCGAACCCGGGAGTGTCTACGCTGTGAGGCTCGCCGCACGCAACCAGGCGGGAGCCAGCGAGCCGGCGCTCCTCAAGGTATCGACGCGGGTCGCGCCGGGGCCGAAACCCGACCCGGATCCTGACCCACCTGTTCCGCCCACCCCAACGCCTCCCGCCCCATCGCCGCCGGCGGCACCCGCCCAACCACTCGCGCAATCGGGCACCGAGAGCCCCTGGCTCGGCCTGCTCGGGGCAGGCGCGATTCTCGTGCTCGGCCTGGGGGTGAGCGGTGCGGCGCTCCGGCGGCGCACCGCGGCCGAATAGCTCGCTCGCGTACGAGCCGGCGCTGAGCCAGTGCCCGGAATGCTTCGGCCACTGAGGGGTGTGCCCGAAGAATCTTGCGTAACGATGGCTGCCTGCCCGCAGGATCAGCAGAAACTTCGCGTAATGATTGGAACCGCCGAATAAACGGGTGCTATATTCAAAAGCTCCGCAGCGGCTGCCGCGGCGATCCCGGTCACCTGGCTGAGGATCGGTGTTCCAGCAGTCGCATCCGACCGGGTCGCCGACGTCCCGCCGAGAGAAAGGACGTCGATGCGCACACCCATCGACCCCGCACGCCTCACCCCGACGAGTGTGCCTCCCGCGGTCGGCCTCTACGACCCCGCGCACGAGCACGATGCGTGCGGGCTCGCCGCCGTGGTGTCGCTCACGAGCGAGCCAAGCCACCGGATCGTCCAGCTGGCGCTCGAAGCTCTCGAGAACCTCGAACACCGCGGCGCTGTCGGATCTGATGCGGGAACCGGTGACGGCGCGGGCATTCTCACCGAGGTACCCGATGCGCTCATCCGCGAACGCTGCGCAGCGGCCGGCACGGTGCTCCCGGAAGCGGGGGAGTACGCTGCGGGGCTCACGTTCCTGCCGAGATCCACCACGGAGCGCCGCGCGGCGCGCTACCGCATTGCGGCCATCGCGGCGGAGGAGGGACTGCGCGTCGTCGCCTGGCTCCCCGTCGGTGTGCGCGAACACATCCTCGGTGAGAGCGCCCGAGCAGCTGCCCCCGAGATCGAGCAGCTCGTCGTCGCCGCGGCTGCTGGCGGCGCGAGCGACCAGGAGCAGCTCGAGCGGCGGGCATTTCGCGCGCGCAAGCGGATCCAGCACAACACCGGCGTGTACCTGCCGTCGCTCTCGACGCGAACGATCGTCTACAAGGGCATGGTCACCACGCTCCAGCTGCCCGCGTTCTACCGTGACCTCGCCGACCCAGAGTTTCGCTCCCGCTTCGCTGTTGTGCACTCGCGGTACTCGACAAACACCTTTCCGTCGTGGCACCTCGCGCAGCCCCTCAGGCTCGTCGCGCACAACGGCGAAATCAACACGGTCCGCGGCAACCGCAACTGGATGCGAGCGCGCGAAGCCCAGCTTGCGTCCCCGATCCTCGGCGACATCGCGCCGCTCCTGCCGATCTGTTCGCCGGGCGGCAGCGACTCCGCGAGCTTCGATGAGGTCCTCGAACTGCTCGTCATGAGCGGCCGTTCGCTGGCTCACGCTCTCGCGATGATGGTTCCCGAGGCCTGGGAGGCGAACCCCGAGCTTGACGCAGAACTCGTTGACTTCCTCGAGTATCACTCGCTCGTCATGGAGCCGTGGGATGGGCCCGCCGCCATGATTGCGACCGACGGCAGCGAGCTCGTCGCGCTGCTCGACCGGAACGGCCTGCGGCCGGGGCGCTACCTCGTCACGCACGACGGGCTGCTCGTGATCGGCAGCGAGACGGGTGTGCTCGACGTGGCGCCGGAGCGGGTCGCACGGCGCGGCCGGCTGCTGCCGGGGAGAATGCTCGCCGTGAACCTCGCGACGGGAGAGATGCGCGGCGACGAGACGGTGAAGCGAGAGCTGGCCGCCCTCGCGCCGTGGGGTGCCTGGCTTGAGCAGGGGCGGATCCGGCTTGCCGACGAACCGGAGCGCGAACACCTCGTGCACCCGCCGGCATCGATCAGCAGGCGGCAGCGGACCTTCGGGTACACGGAGGAGGAGCTCCGGCTGATCCTCGCCCCGATGGCACTCTCGGGCGGCGAGCCGCTCGCCGCGATGGGCTCCGACACCCCGATTGCGGTGCTCAGCGAGCGGCCCCGCCACCTGCACGACTATTTCGTGCAGCAGTTCGCACAGGTCACGAACCCGCCGCTCGACGCGCTGCGCGAGGAGCTCGTCACGAGCCTGCGCGCGGGGATCGGACCGCAAGAGAACCTGCTGAGCCAGTCTCCGGGGCACGTCAGGCAGGTCATCCTTGACTTCCCGGTGATCGACAACGGTGCGCTCGCGCGTATCCAGCACTTCGGCGACGATCCCGAGCGGGAGCGTGCCGTGACAATTCGCGGGCTCTACCCCGTCGACTTCGGCGCGAAGGGGCTCGCTGACAGGCTCGAGGCGATGTGCTGGGAGGCCAGCGCCGCAGTGCGCGCGGGGGCCGAGTTCATCATTCTGTCCGACCGCGACTCGAACAAAGATCTCGCACCGGTGCCGACGCTGCTCGCCGTGTCGGCCGTGCACCACCACCTCATTCGCGAGGGTGAACGGATGCGCGTCGCGCTCATCGCGGAGGCGGGAGACGTGCGCGAGGTGCACCACGTCGCCGTGCTCGTCGGTTACGGCGCTGCCGCAGTGAACCCGTACCTTGCGATGGAGAGCGTCGGCCTGCTCGTGCGCGACGGGTCACTCCCCGGCCTCACCGAGGAGGAGGCGGTCGGGAGGCTCATCGGGGCGCTCGGCAAGGGGCTGCTGAAGGTGATGAGCAAGATGGGGATCTCCACGGTGTCGTCGTACTGCGGCGCGCAGACCTTTGAGGCGATCGGCCTCTCGCGCGAACTCGTCGACCGGTACTTCACCGGCACGAGTTCGCGACTCGGCGGCGTCGGGCTCGACGTGCTCGCGGCGGAGGTCGCCGCACGCCATCGGTCGGCATACCCAGACGACACCGCCCCGCTCGCGCACAAACGGCTCGAAACGGGGGGAGAGTACCGGTGGCGGCGCGGCGAGGAGCCCCACCTGTTCGACCCCGAGACGATCTTCAAGCTGCAGCACGCGACCCGCACCGGCAGGCGCGAGATCTTCTCCGAGTACACGGCGCGCGTGAACGAGCAGCAAGAGCGGCTCATGACGCTGCGCGGGCTGTTCCGATTCAGCCCGCGGCGGCCCGCGGTGCCGCTCGACGAGGTCGAACCCGTCTCCGAGATCGTGCGCCGGTTCGCGACGGGCGCGATGAGCTACGGTTCGATCTCGCCGGAGGCGCACGAGACGCTCGCGATCGCCATGAATCAGCTCGGCGGGCGCTCGAATACCGGAGAGGGCGGGGAAGCAGAGGATCGACTCACCGACCCCGCCAGGCGCAGCGCGATCAAACAGGTCGCGTCCGGCCGCTTCGGCGTGACGAGCATGTACCTCACGCACGCAGACGAGATCCAGATCAAACTCGCGCAGGGCGCGAAGCCGGGGGAGGGCGGCCAGCTCCCACCGGGCAAGATGTACCCGTGGATCGCGCGCACCAGGCACGCGACGCCCGGCGTCGGGCTCATCTCGCCGCCGCCGCACCACGATATCTACTCGATCGAAGACCTCAAGCAGCTCATCTTCGACCTCAAGCGGGCGAACCCCGCGGCCCGCATCTCGACGAAGCTCGTCGCGCAGAGCGGCATCGGCCCGGTTGCCGCAGGCGTCGCGAAGGCGCTGTCCGACGTCATTCTCGTCTCGGGCCACGACGGCGGTACGGGCGCAAGCCCGATGAACTCGCTGAAGCACGCGGGCTCCCCGTGGGAGCTCGGGCTCGCCGAGGTGCAACAAACGCTCATGCTCAACGGACTGCGCGAGCGCGTCATCGTGCAGGCCGACGGACAACTCAAGACCGGCCGCGACGTCGTGGTCGCGGCACTCTTGGGCGCCGAGGAGTTCGGGTTCGCGACGGCACCACTCGTGGTCTCCGGGTGCATCATGATGCGCGTCTGCCACCTCGACACCTGCCCGGTCGGGGTCGCCACACAGAACCCCGAGCTGCGGGAGCGGTTCACGGGGCAGGCGGCGCACATCGTGAACTTCTTTACGTTCATCGCGGAGGAGGTGCGCGAGATCCTCGCCGAACTCGGCTACCGCTCGCTCGCCGAGGCAGTCGGCGACACCGCCGCGCTCGACGTCGACGACGCTGTGCGGCACTGGAAGGCCGAGGGGCTGGACCTGACGGACGTGTTGCGCGGGCCCGAGTTTGCCGCAGACGAGCCGCGCCGGCACGGCGCGGCGCAGGATCACGCGCTCACCGAGCATTTTGACGTGCGGCTCATCGAACTTGCGCGCGACGCGCTCGAGTCGCGCGAGCCCGCCGTGATCGACCTCCCGATCCGCAACCTGCACCGCGCGGTCGGCACGATGCTCGGCCACGAGGTCACGAAGCGCTTCGGCGCTCGCGGGCTCGCCCCCGAGACGATCGACGTGACGCTCACGGGGTCGGCGGGCCAGTCGCTCGGCGCGTTTCTCCCGGCGGGCGTCACGCTGCGCCTCATCGGCGACGCGAACGACTACGTCGGCAAGGGGCTCTCGGGTGGCGAGATCACGCTCCGCACCCACCCGGCAGAAACGCCGGACGGAAGCACGGTCGTTGCCGGCAACGTTATCGGCTATGGCGCGACGAGCGGCTCGCTCTGGATCGCCGGCTCCGTCGGCGAGCGCTTCCTCGTGCGCGGCTCGGGGGCGACGGCAGTTGTCGAGGGTGTGGGTGACCACGCGCTCGAGTACTTCACTGGTGGCTTCGCCCTCGTGCTCGGGCCGACGGGGCGAAACTTCGGCGCGGGCATGTCGGGCGGCGAGGCCGTGATCCTCGACCTCGACCCGGAGCACATCAACGCGGCCGAGGTTGCATCCGGAGCGCTGCTCGTACAGCGGCTCGGCAGCGGCGCGGTCGCTGCAGCGTCCGAAGCCGAGCTGCTCGCCCGCGTGGAGGCGCTGCTGCGGAGGCACGTCGAACAGACCGGTTCGCGTGTGGCGAGCGAGCTGCTCGCCGAGCTCAGTGCGGACCCGCTCGCGACCGCGGCACGGTTCACCAGGCTGATCCCGCGCGGATACTCGCGGGTGCTGGAGATTCGGGAGCGCGCCGCGGCCACGGGTAGCGACCCCGACGGGGAACACGTTTGGAGCGAGATTCTGGAGGCAACCCATGGGTGACACACACGGATTTCTGAAGGTTCGCGAGCGCGAGCTCGCCCCGAAACGGCCCGTCGCCCTCCGGCTGCTGGACTGGCGGGAGGTCGTAGAGCTCGGCGACACGGCGGTCACCAGGCGGCAGGCGTCGCGCTGCATGGACTGCGGCGTGGCCTTCTGCCATCAGGGCTGCCCGCTCGGCAACCTCATCCCCGAGTGGAACGACCTCACGCACCGTGGGCGGAGCCGCGAGGCGATCGACCAGCTGCACGAGACGAACAACTTCCCGGAGTTCACCGGCCGCGCCTGCCCGGCCCCCTGCGAGTCGGCCTGCGTGCTCGGCATCAACCAGCCGGCCGTCACGATCAAACAGATCGAAAACCATATCGTCGATGAGGCCTTCGCGCACGGCTGGGTGACGCCCATCCCCCCGTCGCGCCTGACTGGCAAGACCGTCGCCGTCGTCGGCTCGGGCCCTGCCGGCCTGGCCGCAGCGCAGCAGCTCACGCGCGCGGGGCACACCGTCGCCGTCTACGAGCGCGACGAGGCCCCCGGAGGGCTGCTGCGCTTCGGGATCCCCGATTTCAAGCTCGAGAAACACCTCGTGACGCGGCGCGTCGAGCAGCTCAAGGCCGAGGGCACCCGGTTCCGCTGTGGCGTCGAGATCGGGCGCGATATGAGCTGGGCCGAACTGCGTCGGCGCTTCGACGCGGTCGTGGTTGCGACGGGTGCTGGCGAACCCCGAGAACTCCCTCTCCCCGGGCGTGAACTCGCAGGCGTTCACCGGGCGATGGACTACCTCGTTGCTGCGAACCGGGTGCAGGCGGGTGCGCTCGATGCGGTTGCCGTTCCTGCGACGCTCAACGCCTCTGGCAAACACGTCGTGGTCATCGGGGGTGGCGACACCGGGGCCGACTGCGTCGGCACCGCGCACCGCCAGGGGGCCCGCTCGGTGACGAGCCTGGCGATCGGCCGGCAGCCTGGCACCGCGCGCCCAGCGAGTCAGCCCTGGCCCACGCATCCGACGCTGTTTGAAGTCTCAAGCTCCCACGAGGAGGGCGGCGAGCGCAGCTACCTCGCCTCAACTGTTGAGTTTGTCGGAGAGCAGGGGCACGTTCGTGGGCTCAGCGTCGCCGAGACTGGGTACACCGATGCCGGCCGCCGACCGGTTGCCGGGTCCGAGCGGATCATCGACGCCGACCTCGTGCTCATCGCCCTCGGGTTCACAGGGCCTGAGGCGATCACGGGCGGCGAGCTCGCGCGCGACGCCGGCGATGCCGGTGGCGGCGGCTTCGCCCGGGCCGCCGACTTCTCTACCGCGGAGCCCGGGGTGTTCGTCGCGGGCGACGCGGGCCGCGGCCAGTCGCTCATCGTGTGGGCGATCGCCGAGGGGCGCTCGGCGGCGGCAGCGGTGGATCGCTTCCTCACCGGCGACTCGACGCTGCCAAGCCCGGTGGGCGCGAACGACCGGGCGTTCGCCTAGCTGGCGCACGTTCTGGCCGCTCGCCGCGCACCGTTGAGCACTGGTATTCGCTGGGTGCTGGTGTTCGCTGAGCGCGCGTGTTCGCTGAGCGCGAGTGCACCGAGGACGGTCCGGGGGATATTCTCGAAAGTGATCCCTCAGGCGTCGCGCCCGGGGCTCGCGCCGCCCGGAAGGTTGCGCGGGCTGCAGGGCGCGGCAGGGGGAGTACCTCGATGAAAGGACAGCACACATGGCTTCGATCGTAGTTTTCGGTGGCTCCGGCTACGCGGGTTCGCACATCGCAGAGGCGGCGGCGGTAAACGGGCACCAGGTGACGAGCATCACGCGCTCGGAGTCAGCGACGCAGATTGCCGGCGTGACATACCGAACGGGCTCGATCCTTGAAGCGGCCGATCGTGCGCGGGCGCTTGAGGGCGCAGAAGTATTGGTCGTCGCGGTGTCGCCGCGCGGCGTCATGGCCGGTCAGGTGCGGCCCGCCATTGCGGAGCTCGCCGATCAGGCTGCCGCGGCAGGCGTCAGGCTCGGTGTGATCGGCGGCGCCGGGTCCCTGCAGTCGACGCCTGGGGGCCCGCTGCTCGCGGAGACGCCCGAGTTCGGCGACGAGTTCCGCCCCGAGGCACTTGAGATGGCCGGCGTGCTCTCCGATCTGCAGGCAAGCGACAGCGCACTCGACTGGTTCTTTGTGAGCCCCGCGGGCGACTTTGGTCCGTGGGTCGCCGGTGAGTACCGCGGTGAGTACCGGGTGGGCGGCGACGTGCTGCTCACTGACGAGAACGGGGTGTCGGCAATCGGAGGCGCAGACTTCGGTGTCGCCATCGTTGACGAGATCGAGGAGCCGGCGCACCGCCGCCAGCGCTTCACGGTCGCTTACTAGCCCCAAGCGCCGGAGGGCGGGCAGGATCTCGCTCGGCCGAGCGGGTACGCTGGGCAGGTGAATTCCGCTCTTGTATCATCGCTCCGTAACGACCTGCTGGCGGCGGGGTACTCGCTCTCTGGGCTGAGCGCGCTCTGGGGGCGCAGCGCAGAAGATGCGCGCCGCCGGGGCGTGTTCCAGCCCGCCCTGCGGGTGCTCGAGCAGCGAGACACCACGGCCCTCGTTACGCTCGGGCGGCTGTTCCTGCTCGGCGAGGCAGCGAGCCGCGCCGAGCTCGACGAGGCGCTGCCCGAACTCGGAGGGGCTGGCGCGGAAGCGCTCGGGCTGGTCCGCGGCGCTATCGACCGCACGGGCGGCACTGAGTACGAGGCCAACTCCGAACGCCCGGCCATGCTGCGCGCCGCGCTCTCGCTGAACCCTGTCGACCTCGTCGGTCTGGGTGAGGGTGCGGTGCCCGGCGGAGCCGCGATCCAGAACGAACTCTGGATCATCTCCGACCTCGACGACGAACTCCGTCGCGGCCCCGCCCGCCCAGACCACGTCATGGGAGTCGGCGGTGCGACCCGCACGCTGCTCGCGCAGATCCCGCCCGTGCACGCGGGCTCGGCCCTCGACCTCGGCACCGGCTGCGGGATCGTCGCCCTGCATCTTGCGCAGCTCGGCATCACGCGCATCGTAGCGACCGACATCTCGGCCCGCGCCCTCACGCTCGCCCGCGCAAACGCCGCGCTGAACGCGCTCGACGGCCGCATCGAGTTTCGCGAGGGCAGCCTCTTCGAACCTGTCGCCCACGAACAGTACGACCTCATCGTCTCGAACCCGCCGTTCGTGATCACGCCGCGCGGCTCGGCCGACGCCGAGCGCTACGAGTACCGCGACGGCGGGATGACCGGCGACG
Source organism: Leucobacter sp. BZR 635 (assembly GCF_048061935.2). Lineage (NCBI taxonomy): Bacteria > Bacillati > Actinomycetota > Actinomycetes > Micrococcales > Microbacteriaceae > Leucobacter > Leucobacter sp. BZR 635. Next base: position 39,339 of record NZ_JBLUNZ020000039.1, read on the forward strand.
ACCTCGCCGCGACCGTCGTGCGAGGCGGCCCGCAGTACCTCAGCGCGGGCGGCACGCTCGTGTGCCTCGCGAACTGGGAGACCGAGTGGGGCGGGCACGGCCTCGAGCGCGTCGGCGGCTGGGTGCGCGATGCGGCCACCCAGAGCGGTGCGGCCCTCGACGCCTGGGTGATCGAGCGCGACCGCGTCGACACCGTGCAGTACGCCGAAACGTGGGCCCGCGACGGCGGCGCGCGGCCGGGCCAGCCGGAGTTCGACACGCTGCTCACCGGCTGGCTCGACGACTTCGGCGCACGCCGGATCGTGAGCATCGGGCTCGGCGCGATCCACCTGCGCCGGCGCGACCTCGACATCGTCGACACGCCCGCGAGCGATTCGGTGATCCACCTCGAGCAGGCAACTGGCGCACTCGCGCAGGCCGGGCTCGGCGGCTCACTGCGGCGCGCCTTCGACGCGGGCGCGGCCGCGGCCCGCGCGAGCGACGAGGCGGTGCTTGCGACGCGGTGGATCCGTGACGCCGCAGTCACCGAAGAGCGCAGCTACACGCCCGGCTCAGAATCGCCGAGCGCCATCAGCCTGGTCACCGACGAGCCCATCGCCCGCCGCGTGGTCGCAGACACGCTGCTCGCCGCGGCCGTCGGCGTGTGCGACGGCGAGCTCACGCTCGGCCAGATCGCCGACGCCCTCGCGACGCTGCTCGAGGTCGACACGAGCGCGGCGGCGGAGGCGCTCGCTGCGGGCGTCCGGGAGCTCGCCTGGTTCGGCATGCTCGCGCCGGCCCGATCCTGAGGTTGTTGGCGGGCGAACTGGGCAGCGGCGTTAGCTGAGCAGCCCGATCAGCCCGCGGATGAGCGTGGCGGCGGCACCCGCGCACGCCATGAGCACCACGAAGCGGCGTACCTGCGTCGCCGAGACCAGGCGGAGGAGCCGCTCGCCGAGCGCGATTCCGACGAGGATCGCGGCGAGGATCGCGATCCAGAACCACCACGCAGCCTCCGGGAAGCCGGTGGGATCGAGCGCGAGCTTGGCCGCAGCCGCGGCTACCCCGGTGACCACGAAATACGGCTGGAGGGTGGCGGCGAACGACACCTGCGGCCAGCGAGTGAGCACCGCGTAGGCGCTCACAGCGGGGCCGCCCACGCCGGCGAGTGCGTTCGTGAGACCGGAGAGCAGCCCGGCGACGGCGCGCGGGGCCCGCGGCTCAGTCGAGAACCGCTCGCTCGTGAAGACGACCGACAGGCCGAGAGCGACGAGCACCGTTGCGCCAACCGCGACGCCCATGAGGTCGGGGGAGAACTGACCGGCAAGCCACGCACCCCCGACCGCCCCGAGCACGGCGAACGATGCGAGCCAGCGGAACATCGACCAGTCGATTGACCGCCACACCCGCGGCAAAATGAGCAGGCTTGAGACGACGCCGAGAATGTTGACGAGCAGCACGCCGGTGTGGCCGCCGAGCATGAGCGTCATGAGCGGAGAAACGAGCAGCGCGAAGCCGAGCCCCGCCATGCGCTGCGCCGCCGCTCCGACGACCGTGACGCCGACGATGAGCAGTGCGAGGCCGAGTGTCACCGGAGGCTCCCGCCGCGCGCGCCGGACGAGCGGGTCGCCGCGCAGCGATCGAGCGCTGACGTGTGTTGGGACTGGGGCACTGCGCTGAGAACTCGGGCGGACAACATGCCTCCCATCATCCCAGACGGGCCAGCACCTCCCGTTCCAGTTGGGTCGGCCTCACCGCGCGGCGACACCGCCTGCCGAGCGTGTGTAAGGGAGGCATATGGCATCTCGGTAGACTGGTGGGGTGATGCGTACCACCGATCTCCGCGGCCGCGAGCTCTCCCGTGGCGACCTGCTTGCCCTAGTCCCGCGCGCTGCCCTCGGGGCAGACGTCGCTGTCGAGCGTGTCCGGCCGCTGGTGGCGGCCGTGGCAGACCGAGGTGAGGATGCCCTCCGCGAGCAGGCGCTCGAGTTTGATGGGGTCTCCGGACACGCGCTGCGCGTCCCCTCCGAGACCGTGCAGGCGTCACTCACTGATTGCCCTGCAGACGTGCGGGAGGCGCTCACCGAGCTCATCGCGCGGTTGCGGCTGGGGTCGGCTGCTCAGGTGCCCGAGACCCGGGTGACCGAGATCGGCGCGGGAGCGAAGATCGTGCAGCGCTGGCAGCCGGTCTCACGGGTCGGCCTGTACGCCCCGGGTGGCAAAGCCGCCTACCCCTCATCGGTGATCATGAACGCGGTGTCCGCGCAGGTGGCGGGGGTGCCGAGCCTCGCGCTCGCCTCGCCCGCGCAGGCAGACAATGCGGGCCTGCCGCACCAGGCTGTGCTCTGGGCGGCAGCGCTCTGCGGGATCGACGAGGTATACGCGATTGGCGGGGCTGGCGCGATCGCCGCTTTCGCACACGGCGTGCCCGCGATCGGGCTCGACCCGGTCGACGTGGTGACGGGCCCCGGCAACGTGTTCGTTGCCGCGGCGAAACGAGTGGTGAGCGGCACGGTCGGCATCGACTCTGAGGCCGGAACCACCGAGATTCTCGTCATCGCCGACGACGCCGCCGACCCAGGATTCGTGGCGGCTGACCTCATCAGCCAGGCCGAGCACGACGAGGCCGCGGCATCGGTGCTCGTCACGGACTCCGCGGAGTTCGGGGAGCGCGTGCTCGCCGAAATCGCCGAGCGCGCCCCGCGCACCCAGCACGCTGAGCGCGTGCGCGTCGCCCTCTCAGGCCCACAGTCGGCCGTGATCCTCGTCGACGACCTCGACACTGCGGTGCGCGTATCGAACGCATACGGCCCAGAGCACCTCGAGATCCAAACGCGTGATGACGACGGCGTGCTCACCGGGATCACCGATGCCGGCGCGATCTTTGTGGGCGGCTACACGCCCGTGAGTCTCGGCGACTACCTCGCGGGCTCCAACCATGTACTCCCGACAGGCGGAACCGCGCGGTTCGCCGCGGGCCTCGGCGCGCACACCTTTCTGCGCCCGCAACAGATCATTTCATACGACCGAGCGGCCCTCGCCGCAACCGAGGCCCCGCTGCTCGCGCTTGCCGGGGCCGAAGGCCTGCCCGCCCACGGCGAGGCAGTGAGCGCACGCTTCGAACAGGAAGGCTCCTGATGCATTGCCCCTTCTGCAGACACTCCGACAGCCGAGTCATTGACTCGCGCACGGCCGACGACGGCATGTCGATCCGCCGTCGGCGGCAGTGCCCCGAGTGCGGCAAGCGCTTCACCACGACCGAGACCGCCAGCCTGACGGTGATCAAGCGCTCGGGCGTCGTCGAACCCTTCAGCCGCGAGAAGGTGATGGTGGGGGTGCGCAAGGCCTGCCAGGGCCGCCCCGTCACCGAGGCGGATCTCGCGCTGCTCGCGCAGCGCGTCGAAGAGTCGCTCAGGCTCACCGGCGTCGCCCAGTTCGAGACCAACGACATCGGGGTCGCGATCCTCCCGCACCTGCGCGTGCTCGATGAGGTCGCGTACCTCCGCTTCGCGAGCGTGTATCAAGATTTCGAGTCGCTCGACGATTTCGAGGCGGCCGTCCGAGACCTGCGCGCGAAGCGCACCGACGCTGGCGCCGCGGGTGCCGCGGCAGAATAACGAGGGAAGCATCTTGGCAACGACACCCGGCCGTAGCGCTGTGACCCCCTACGGAATCCTCTTCAACGCCGTGTTCAAGGGGATGGATCCCGAGCGGGCTCACCACCTGGCCTTCGGCGTGATCCGGGCGCTGCCCGCGCTCGGCGGGCTCGTGCGGCGGTTCTGCGCGCCGCACCCATCGCTCAGCGTCAACGCGCTCGGACTCGAGTTTCCGAGCCCATTCGGCCTCGCTGCCGGCTTTGACAAAAACGCCGCCGGTATCCCGGGGCTCGGCGAGCTCGGCTTCGGACATGTCGAGGTCGGCACCGTCACGATGCACGCGCAAGACGGCAACCCGAAGCCGCGCATGTTCCGGCTCGTTCCCGACCGCGGGCTCATCAACCGGATGGGATTCAACAACGAGGGATCCGCCGCCGCAGTCCCACGCATCGAGCGTGCGCGGATGCGCCGCAACCGACCGATTATCGGCGCAAACATCGGCAAGAGCCGCGTCACCGAGGTCGAAGACGCGGTCGCCGATTACGTGTGGAGCGCGCAGCGGCTTGCCCCGATCTCCGACTACCTCGCCGTCAACGTGAGCTCGCCGAACACCCCCGGGCTGCGCGGACTGCAGGAACTTGAGATGCTCGAGCCGCTGCTCGCCGCGGTCAAGGATGCGGCGGGGGAGACCCCTCTGCTCGTGAAGATCGCGCCCGACATGGAAGACGAGCAGATCGACGGCATCGTCTCGCTCGCCGTGCGCCTCGGCCTCGACGGCATCATCGCCACGAACACGACAATCTCGCGTGCCGGGCTCGAAACGCCCTCAGCCGATGTCGAGGACATGGGAGCCGGCGGACTCTCGGGTGCCCCGCTCGCAGAGCGCGCCCTTGCGGTGCTGCGACGCATTCGCGCAACCGCGCCGGCAGAGTTCTGCGTGATCTCCGTCGGGGGAGTGACGACGGCAGCTGACGTGCTCGAGCGGCTCGCGGCCGGCGCGACCCTCGTACAGGGCTTCACCGCGTTTATCTACGAGGGCCCCCTCTGGGCGCGCGCAATCAACCGGGGGCTGCGGAAGGCCGGATGGCGGCAGGCCGCGTAGTGGTTTAAGCGGTTCGCGGGTTCGCGGGTTCGCATAGGATCCTGCCGCACGGCAACACAGCAATGGCCCGGATTTCTCCGGGCCATTGCTGTGTGTCTGCGTGAGCTGCTCGCTGCTGCTCGCTGCGTGACTAGTTGGGGTACTTGCCGCGCTTGACCTGGGGCTTCGGCATCCGCAGCATGCGGAACTGCATGGCGCGCATCGCGCCGTACCACTTGAAGCCGGGCTGCACGTTGCCCTCGCCGAACTTCTGCGTCAGCTTCTTCTTCAGGATGAAGGTGAGCACGACAGCGTCGATGATCGCGAGGAACAGGAAGCCCCAGACAAAGAACACGCCGTACACCTGGCCCCAGCCGGGCAGCATCGCGACGATGAGGAAGAGCACCATCACCGGGATGAGGAGCTCGCCTGCGCTCCAACGCGCGTCGACGTAGTCGCGCACGAAGCGGCGCTGCGGGCCGCGGTCACGCACGGTGAGGTAGCGTTCTTCGCCGGCCATCATGCCCGTGCGAGCACGCTCGCGGGCCTCGTTCTGGGCGGCGCGCTGCTGCTTACGCAGCTCCTTGTCCTGCGAGCCCACAATGGGGCGGGCATTTGCGGCCTGCACGGCGCGACGCGACGGTGTCGGGCGGCCCTTGCCCTCGTTCTCAGCCGTTTCGTCCTGGGTCGAGCCAGTCGGCTCGTCTCGCTTGGCAGCGCTCATGATCGCCTGTTGTTTCCTCTCGTCAGACACCCAATTGGGTTCTTGCACATACCCCCAAGCGTACCGCGTCGAAGGCGCGTAGACTGGAGACATTCGGTCTGAGGGCCGTTATTGGGCTTTCGGGCCGCACAGAGCGCTCAGACCAGCGGTCGGGCACCAGAGGGAAAGGCAGAGGGAGAACGCATGAGTGACGACACTGCAGTACGCGAACACGGGGTCGATCTGAGTTCTGCAGCACAAGACAAGGTGCGCAGCTTGTTGAGCCAGGAGGGGCGTGACGATCTGCGACTGCGGATCGCCGTACAGCCCGGTGGCTGCTCGGGGCTGATTTACCAGCTGTACTTTGACGAGCGGCAGCTCGATAACGACGCCATCGTTGACTACGAAGGGGTGCAGGTGGTCGTTGACCAGATGAGCATTCCCTATCTTTCCGGTGCAACGATTGACTTCGAAGACACAATCCAGAAGCAGGGCTTCACCATAGACAATCCAAATGCTGAGGGAAGCTGCGCCTGCGGCGATAGCTTCGGCTAAACCCTCACAGCAAAAGAATGTTTGGCCCTGTTCCGCGCGACACCCCGTTTGCGTTCGGGGAACGCTCAGCTTCGCGCTAAGCTAACAGGTAGTCATCAGTTTCGCCTGCCTGCGTGGGCAATGACCGGTAAGAATTCGAAAGGTATGCGGTGCGTTCCAATCGTGTAAACAAATGGGTTGCAGCCCCAGTCGCCATCGGCGCGGCGCTCCTGCTCGCTGGCTGTACTCCCGAGCAGCAGCGCGGTTTCCTCCCCGAGGGATCCACACACGCCACGAACCACACTGAGGGCATCACTGCGCTCTGGGTGAACTCGTGGATCGTGCTGCTGGGTGTAGGTGTCATCACCTGGGGCCTTATTATCTGGGCAACCATCGCGTACCGTCGCAGGAAGGGCCAGACTGGCCTTCCCGTGCAGCTTCGCTACAACATGCCCATTGAGACCTTCTTCACGGTCGTCCCCGTGATCCTCGTGCTCGGCTTCTTCGCGTTCACCGCGAAGGAACAGGCCAGCATCGAGGCGCGCTACGACGATCCGGAGAACGTTGTTGAGGTCTACGGCAAGCGTTGGGCTTGGGACTTCAACTACATCTCAGACGACGTCTACTTCCAGGGCGTTCAGGTGAAGACCGACGAGAAGGGCTCGGCTCTGCCCGAGACCATGCCGGTCCTCATGCTCCCCGTCGACAAGACGACGGAGATCCGCCTGGAGACCCGCGACGTCATCCACTCCTTCTGGGTCGTTGAGTACCTGTACAAGAAGGACATGATCCCGGGTCAGACCAACTACATGAGCTTCACGCCGACTGAAACCGGCACGTTCATGGGCAAGTGCGCTGAGCTCTGTGGCCAGGACCACTCGATGATGCTCTTCGAGCTCAAGGTTGTCGAGCAGGACGAGTACGACGCATACGTCGAGTCGCTCCGCGCTGAGGGCAACACTGGCAGCATCGGAGACGAAGCGAATGCAAACATCGAGTCGTTCTACGGCGACGAGGCCAAGGCCCAGAACGACTAGCGAGGGAAGATAGTTATGAAGAAGGGTAATATCATCGTTTCGTGGATGACCTCCACGGATCATAAGGTGATCGGGTACATGTATCTGATCAGTTCCTTCGTGTGGTTCTTGGTCGGTGGCCTCATGGCCCTGCTCATCCGCGCGCAGCTGTTCGCTCCGGGTCTCGAGGTTATCGCGACCAAGGAGCAGTACAACCAGCTGTTCACCATGCACGGCACCATCATGCTGCTCATGTTTGCTACTCCGCTGTTCGCGGGCTTCGCAAACGTCATGATGCCGCTGCAGATTGGTGCTCCTGACGTCGCGTTCCCGCGACTCAATGCATTCGCATTCTGGCTCTACTCGTTCGGCTCGCTCATCGCGGTCGGCGGCTTCCTCACCCCGCAGGGCGCAGCTTCGTTCGGCTGGTTCGCATACGCGCCGCTGTCCGAGGTCACGTACTCACCGGGTGTAGGCGGTAACCTCTGGGTTCTCGGCCTCGGCATTGCAGGCTTCGGCACGATTATGGGTGGCGTGAACTTCATCACGACCATCATCACGATGCGCGCCCCCGGTATGACGATGTGGCGTATGTCCATCTTCACCTGGAACACGCTCGTCACCTCGCTGCTCGTTATCCTCGTGTTCCCGGTCCTCGCGGCCGCGTTCTTCGCACTCGCAGCTGACCGAATCTTCGGTGCCCAAATCTTTAGCGGTGAGGGCGGAGCAATTCTCTGGCAGCACCTCTTCTGGTTCTTCGGCCACCCTGAGGTCTACATCATCGCGCTGCCGTTCTTCGGCATCGTCTCTGAGATCTTCCCGGTCTTCAGCCGCAAGCCCATCTTCGGCTACAAGACACTGATCTACGCGACAATCGCGATTGCTGCTCTGTCGATGACCGTGTGGGCACACCACATGTACGTCACCGGCTCCGTGCTGCTGCCGTTCTTCGCCCTGATGACGATGCTCATCGCGGTTCCGACCGGCGTGAAGATCTTCAACTGGCTGGGCACGATGTGGCGTGGCTCGATCACCTTCGAGACCCCGATGCTCTGGTCGCTTGGCTTCCTCGTGACCTTCGTCTTCGGTGGCCTCACCGGCGTGATCCTGGCGTCGCCCGCGCTCGACTTCCACCTCTCGGACACCTACTTCGTCGTGGCTCACTTCCACTACGTCGTGTTCGGAACGGTCGTCTTCGCGATGTTCGCAGGCTTCTACTTCTGGTGGCCGAAGTGGACCGGCAAGATGCTCAACGAGCGTCTCGGCAAGATCCACTTCTGGGTCCTGTTCATCGGCTTCCACACCACCTTCCTCGTGCAGCACTGGCTTGGCGTCATGGCAATGCCCCGTCGCTACTACACCTACCTGCCTGAGGACGGCATCACCTGGGGTAACCAGCTCTCGACCGTTGGCGCGATTATTCTCGGCGCTTCGATGATCCCGTTCCTCCTGAACGTGTACGTCACGGCTCGCCGTGCACCGAAGGTCACTGTGAACGACCCGTGGGGCTACGGCCGCTCGCTCGAGTGGGCAACCTCTTGCCCGCCGCCGCGCCACAACTTCACGTCGATCCCGCGTATCCGTACCGAGTCGCCTGCGTTCGATCTCAACCACCCTGAGGTGAGTGGCATCGAACAGCCGAAGCCGGCCACGGTTCCCGATTTCGCCGAACAGAAGTAAGCAAGGGGATATCTCACTATGAAGTCAAACATTGTGATCTTCTGGATCCTCACGGTGTACTTCGTCGTCCTCGGCGTGGTGTACACCGGGTGGAACCTCATCACTCACAACTACGTTGAGTGGGCGGGAAGCACCGCCCTCTTCGGCGGCGCGTTCCTCGGCGGCTTCGTCGCGGTCTACCTCATGCTTGTCCAGCGCAAGCAGGGCGGCGTGCTCATCGAAGACCTCGACGATTCAGATATCGACGATGGCGATCCCGAGCTCGGCGAGTTCAGCCCGTGGAGCTGGTGGCCGTTCATGCTCGCTCTCGCAGCGTCGCTGTTCATCCTCGGCCTCTGCCTCGGGTTCAACTTCTGGATCACCTTCCTCTCGATCCCGCTCTGCATCATCTCGATCGTGGGCTGGGTATACGAGTACTACCGCGGACACTTCGCGAGGTAATCACACATCGTGGCAATCACCATCCGCCGGGGCCAGGCCGAGGACGCGCAAGCGCTCCTCGGCCTGGCCCGTCAGTTCACCACCGGACGCGACCCCATTGGCCGTGACGACTTCCAGGTCGCCTACGACAATGTGCTTCGCCGACGCGACCAGGAGACGAACGTCCTCTTTGTCGCTGAGAATGATGGGGTAGTCGCTGGCTACTCCCTCATGACTGTTTCTCGGTTGCTCCATGCGCCGGGTCTCACCGCCCACCTGCAGGAGATCGTCGTCGACGAGCACTCCCGCGGGATCGGTGTGGGGGATCGGCTCATCGCAGCTAACGAACACTACTGCATGGGTCGCGGGGTGCGTCAGCTTTCGGCTTCGACCGCCCGCATCGGCTCGTTCTACAATCACCGCGGCTTCGAGGCTGTCGGTGAGCACTACCGCAAGCTCCTCGAGCTGGAGTAGCGGTGAGCAGCGCCTCTGTTAGCGCTGCGCCCGGGGCCCGTCGTCCGCGGCGGCGCCCCGGGGAAAACCGTGCCGGCCTTATAGCCGCCGGCACCATCGAGTTCGGGCTCCACGGCTACGCCGGTGCGCAGACCTCCGCGATCGCCTCGCGCGCCGGAGTCTCCCAGCCCAACGTCTACGCGAACTTCTCTTCGAAGCGCGAGCTCTTCCTCGCGTGCGTGCACGAGCTCCTTCAGGCAGTCGCTGACGGCGGCACGGTGCTCACTGGCGATGATGTCCGTGACCTCGCCAGCCCGCCTCTGACCCAGGAGCGCGTGCTGCTCGTGTTCCAGGCCGTCGCCGCCGCACGCGAGCCCTCGCTCGCCCCAGATCTCGGCGAACTGCTCGCAGAACTCTACTCCCGGCTTGGCAGTGAGGCCCTCGCAGCGCTGCTGCTGCGAGCTGCGACACTGCTGGTGGATCCGGCGGCGGGGGAGTAAGACCCGCTCGGCGTCGCGCTTCGCTAGATGCCGTCACGGCCGCTGAGGAACCCGCTGCGTGCACGGAAGCGCGCTTCCGCAGTGTTGCGGCCCCAGCTGGAGCCGCTCGCCGTTGCCACAGCCCCTCATGACGTCCCTAGCCCCCGATTAATCCATTCCGCCCCGTTTATGCCCCGTGCAAGCCTCGGCATGGATGAATAGGGTCGATCAGGATGCCAAGTGCGGCTCCTTGTCCAGCGTTGAGCTCACAGCGGCTAGTTGTGAAGGGCCCTCGAGCTATCCGCCCAGAAAGGCCCTCGCGGTTGCGGCAGGATCCTCGGGTGGGCCGAAGGCGAGGCTTGCTCAGAGCATTGGACTCGAGGCGCGCTGCGCGCCTGAGGGGAGCGTGGCTAGGCCCCGGACCTCATGAAGGCACTCCCGCGGCCGGGGCGTAGCTTGCAGCTGTGATCGAGTCCAAGCGGTCTCCCGCGCTCGCAACGAGAGCGGGTATTTGAGCTTTGATGAGCCGGCTGTGGGAGGGGGTGAAGGAAGGATCCCGGCGAGAATCAGGACGCACGCGCCGTCACAAGCAAAGCGCCGCGCGCCTACCCACGCCGAGTGGCTAAGCGGCTCTTCACATTTGAAGGTGCAGCGGCATATCGCGGGGGAGTCGTACCGCGTGCGGCATTTCCCCACTCGCTGAAAGGCCAGCACCACCTGACGCCCACGCACACACCTGGGGAGCTCGGACTGGCACACGGCCCGCAGCCAGCTGCCCTGCCCGGCAAGGGCGCGAAGGGCCCGCGGCAGCCGCCACCATGGATGTCGGCGCGAGGCTGTGTTGAAGCGCAAGTGGCTTCGGCGTGAGTGCTGCGGGAACTCCCGCGCTCGCCGGCCAGCTGTCGGCGCCCGACAGCGCTGGCGGGTTCCCTCCGCGCCAATGGGCCGCGGCGAAGCCCCTTCTCGCTAGGGCCAACACCTTTCCGGGGAGTGGCCACACCCAGCTTGAGTCGCTCACAACCCATGACCTCAGCGAAGTCAGGAGTGATTTACCGCAAAAACACCATGACCTCGCTGAGGTCATGGGTCTTGAGCGTTCATCATCACGGAGGTCTACACCTTCAATTGCGAAGAGCCGGCTAAGCTCGCGCGAAGGATGCTCATCGGTAGACATCTCTTCCGCAAGAGGACATGCCTTCGACCGTCGAAATCACTCCATCTCGCTGAAACGATAGGCTTTCGGCGCCGTGGGGTGGGGAGCTCCAACTAGCGCCGCAACGCAGGAACCCCCGCCGAGCAGATGCTCAGCGGGGGTTCCTGTCGGTGTAGCGGGGAGCTACCGGGGGAGAAGCCTAGTGGCCCTCCTCCTTGCTCTGCTCGATCTCGCCCTGGGTCGGCGGCACGATGCGGTCCTCGAAGAACCAGCGCGTGAAGCCTGCACGGAGACGCTTCCCGAAGGGTATGCGGCCGTCGTCGTTCGGGCGAAGCATGACGGGTGCGTAATCGTGGTAGCTGACAAGCTCCCAGCGCTCGTAGTCGCTGACGGGCTTGTGAACTTCGACGTACTCGCCACCGGGGAGGCGGACAATGCGGCCCGACTCGTAACCGTGGAGTGCGATCGAACGATCCTTCTTCTGCAGCGCGAGGCAGATCCGCTTCGCCATGAAGTAGGCGATGATCGGTGCCACGATGAGCAGTGCCTGGAGCGTGTGGATCACGCCTTCGATCGACAGCTGGAAGTGCGTTGCCATGAGGTCGGAGCTCGCGGCGGCCCACATGACCGCGTAGAACGTGACACCGGCTGCACCGATAGCGGTACGGGTCGGCGCGTTGCGCGGGCGGTCAAGGATGTGGTGCTCACGCTTGTCGCCGGTGACCCACGCCTCAATGAAGGGGTAGATCGCGACGAGAACGATGAAGCCACCCATGATGATCACGGGAACGAGCATGTTCCAGGACCAGGTGTAGCCGAACCACTCAGTCTCCCACCCCGGCGGAATCAGTCGGAGCATGCCATCGGCAAAGCCGATGTACCAGTCCGGCTGGGTACCCGCGGAAACAGGGGAGGGGTCATACGGGCCGTACATCCAGACCGCGTTAATTCCGAAGAATGTCGCGATGAGCACGATCACACCGAAGACGATGAAGAAGAAGCCGCCAGCCTTCGCCGCGTATGCGGGGAGAACCGGGTAGCCAACAACGTTGCCCTGGGTCTTGCCTGCGCCGGGGTACTGCGTGTGCTTGTGGATGACCACGAACATGAGGTGCAGTGCGACGAAGAGGATCACGAGTGCGGGAAGCACCATGATGTGCAGCATGTACAGTCGGCCGACAATGTCGACGCCCGGGAACTCGCCACCGAAGAACAGGAACGAGAGCCACGTGCCGACAACCGGGAAGGACTTCAGCAGGCCGTCGATGATGCGGAGGCCGTTACCCGAGAGCACGTCGTCGGGGAGCGAGTAGCCGGTGAAGCCCTCTGCCATCGCGAGGATGAAGAGCACGAAACCGATGACCCAGTTGAGCTCGCGCGGCTTGCGGAATGCACCCGTGAAGAAGATACGGAGCATGTGCAGGCCGATCGACGCTACGAAGAGCAGCGCCGCCCAGTGGTGCACCTGGCGCATGAGCAGACCGCCACGGACCGAGAACGACAGGTCGACAGTCGACGCCATAGCGGCCGACATCTCGATGCCCTTCATCGGAACGAAGGGGCCGTCGTACACAACCTCGGCCATGGTGGCCTGGAAGAACAGCGTCAGGAACGTGCCCGAGAGCAGGATCACAACGAAGCTGTACAGCGCAACCTCGCCGAGGAGGAACGACCAGTGGTCGGGGAAGACCTTTCGGCCGAACTCCTTGACTGCAACGCCAGCCTTGGTGCGCTCGTCAATGTAATTCGCCGCCTTCGCGGTGAAAGTGCTTGAACCGCTCTGCTGAGTCGGCTTTTCAGTTACGGTGCTCACTTGAGGCGCTCCCAGTAGCTCGGACCAACAGGTTCAGTGAAGTCGCTGCGCGCGATGAGGTAGCCGTCAGCGTCGACCGTGATCGGGAGCTGGGGCAGCGGGCGCTTTGCCGGGCCAAAGATGACCTTCGCCTCGTCGGCGACGTCGAACTGTGACTGGTGGCAGGGGCAGAGCAGGTGGTGCGTGTGCTGCTCGTTCAGAGCAACGGGGCAACCGACGTGCGTGCAAACCTTCGAGTACGCGACGATGCCGTTGTACGACCAGTCCTTGCGCTCGTCGCGCTCCTTGAGGTCCTTCTCGTCGAGACGGATGAGGAGCACGATGGCCTTGGCCTTCTCGTTGATGAGGTCCTTGGCGGTGCCGAGGTTCTCGGGGACAACGTGGAAGACGGAACCGATGGTGACGTCAGCTGCGCGGATCGGCTCGCCGATCTTGTGCCCACCGTTGTCGCGAGCGAGGCGAATGCCCTTTTCCCACATCGTGTGCTTGAGCACCTCGACCGGGTCGACGTCCTGCGGAGCAAGACTGCGCAGGAGCGTGATGCCGGGGAGCGGGAACGCGATGAGCGCACCGAAGAGGCTGTTGCGAACGAGCGTACGGCGCGAGAAGCCCGACTCCTCGTCAGCGACGCGGAAGACCTCTGCCGCTGCCTCACGAGTTTCCTCGTTGCTCGGTGCCGGGTGGCGCTCGTCGATCGCCTCGACGTCCGACATGAGCGCCTTGCCCCAGTGGACTGCGCCGATGCCGAGCGCGAGCAGTGAAAGGGCCATGCCCGACCCCACGAAGACAGTGTGGAGTCGGATAGCCGACTCTTCACCCGTCTCAATGGGGAAGAACATGTAGGCCAGCACCGCTGCGAGGCTGCCAACGATTGAGAGATAGAAGAGGGAGTAGACGACGCGTTCCGCGGTCTTTTCCTTCTTTGGATCCAGCTCCGTCACACGCTTGCGGTGCGGGGGAAGGCCCGGATTCTGCACGGCGTCGCTCGAAATGACACCGGCACCAGCCGAAGTCAGATCAGGGCCGTGGCTCTGGGCGGCAACAACGGCGTTGTCGCCGCCGCTGCTCTTCGCTTCCTCTGCCATTTTGCTCCTTGATTCCTGAAAAGTGTAGATACTTTGCGAGTTCGACGAGTCGTGACCGACTAGTTGGACTTCGCGGTGACCCAAACAGTGAGTGCGACGATCGAGCCGAGCCCGATGATCCAGATGAACAGACCCTCAGCTACCGGACCAATCGACCCGAGTGAGAAGCCACCGATCGACGGCTTCTCCTCGATGTACTTGAGGTAGGTGATGATGTCAGCCTTCTGCTCCGGCGTGATGTTCGCGTCGCTGAAGACGGGCATGTTCTGCGGGCCGGTCACCATTGCGTTGTAGATGTGCGTCGGCTCGACACCGGTCAGCGGGGGAGCCCACTTGCCCTGCGTCAGCGCGCCACCAGCGCCGGCAACGTTGTGGCACATCGCGCAGTTAATGCGGAAGAGTTCGCCGCCGCGGGCCGAATCGCCCTCGCCTGCGAGCAGATGTGCTTCGGGAAGAGCGGGCCCGGGAGCCAGTGACGCGACGTACGCGGCCATCTGGAGGGTCTGCTCTTCGGTGAACTGTGCCGGCTTCACCATGCCCTGGGGGCCCTGGAAAGCGAGCGGCATACGGCCGGTGCCGACCTGGAAGTGCACGGAGGCAGCTCCCACGCCGATGAGCGAGGGGCCGTCTTCGCCGCTACCCTGTGCACCCATGCCGTGGCAGGTTGCGCAGTTCGCGGCGAACAGCTTCTCGCCGTCCTTGATCACGCTCGGTGACGTGAGGTCTACCTCGGCGGTTGCGGAGGTCGTGCTGATGCCTGCGTAGGCAGCTCCGGTCACGACCAGTCCGACCGCGAGCAGTGCTGCGGTGGCAAGTGGGTGACGACGCCCGGTCTTTGCGGAGTTCTTCTTGGCGCGAGCCATGATGTCTATTGCTCCTGACTCTACTTAATGACGTAGATGATGAAGAAGAGGATGATCCAGACGATGTCGACGAAGTGCCAGTAGTACGACACGACGACAGCGGTCGTCTCCTCCTTGTGCGTGAAGTTCTTGACCGCGTAGATACGGCCGATCACGAGGAGGAAGGCAAAGAGGCCCAGGGTCACGTGGATTCCGTGGAATCCGGTCGTGAGGTAGAACGCGGAGCCGTAGGGATCGCTTGCAAGGGTGATTCCCTCAGAAACGAAGACCGCGTACTCGTAGGACTGGCCGGCGACGAAGATGGCACCCATGAAGAAGGTGAGGAAGAACCATTCAACGGTTCCCCACTTCATCGGGCTCCACCCGGTGCGTCGTGGCTGCATCCGCTCAGCGGCGAAGACGCCTGCCTGAGCGGTGAACGAGGACAGCACCAGGATCGACGTGTTAATCGCCGCAAAGGTGAAGTTGTGCTTCGAGGTCTGTTCGGCCCACAGTTCGGGGTTCATTGCCCGAAGCGTGAAGTAGATCGCGAACAGGCCAGCGAAGAACATGACCTCGCTGCCGAGCCACACGATCGTGCCTACGGCGACTCCGTTTGGTCGCTTCACCGCGGGCACGGCTGACTTGGTATTCATAGTGGTCGTTGTCACCCTTCCATTATGGCTGAAAGTTTGGTGTGGATTTTCACTGATCATCGGCGCGCCGAATAATCTGTGCGAAATACCGTTACAGCCTACCCCGTTTGCTCACCTTGATGGACCACTTCGCCCGGGGTGTGGCGTGTCGTCACTAGGATTGTCTCATGACTGAAGATCGCACTTGGCCAGCAATTCTCTCGACGCTCCTCGCGGGAGAGGATCTGAGCGTTTCGCAGGCTGAGTGGGCGATGTCCCGCTTCATGACGGGGGAGGCGAGCGATGCGCAGATCGGCGGCTTCCTGATCGGCCTGCAGGCGAAGGGTGTGACTGTCGAGGAAGTCATCGGCTTTCGCGACGCGATTCTCGAGGAAGCTGCTCCGATAAAACTCCCCATTATGTCTCTCGATATTGTGGGAACGGGGGGAGATCGCTTCGGAACCGTCAATATTTCTTCGATGGCCTCCATTGTGGCCGCGGCGGCGGGCGCTCCCGTGGTCAAGCACGGCAACAAGGCAGCGAGTAGCCTCTCGGGCTCCTCAGACGTGTTTACGCAGCTCGGGGTGAACCTGCAGCTCGACGCGGAGCAGCTTGCGCGCTCCTTCGATCAGGCTGGGATCGCGTTCGTCCACGCGTCGCGGTTCTTGCAGGGCTTCAAGCACGTGGCGGCGGCGCGCGCAGAGCTCGGGATCCCCACAGTCTTCAACTTCCTCGGTCCGCTGTGCAACCCGGTGCGCCCGGAAGCGTCGGCTCTCGGCGTGGCGGATCTGGATCGCGTGCCGACCTTCGTCGGCGTGTTCAGGCTTCGCGGCGCGTCGGCGCTCGTCTTCCGTGGCGACGACGGTCTCGACGAGCTGACAACCACCGGGCACTCGCGTATTTGGGAGGTCAGCCGCGGCGGGCTCACCGAGCACGACCTCGAGCCCCGTGACCTCGGGATCCCTCGCGCTGACATTTCTGCGCTTCTCGGCGGCACGCCCGAAGAAAATGCAGATGTGGTTCGGCGTGTCCTCGGCGGCGAGAAGGGGGCGGTGCGGGATATCGTGCTGCTCAACGCCGCCGCCGGGCTCGTTGCCTACGACATTGCTGCCCAGCCGGAGTCGGTTGAGCGGCCCTTGCTCGCGCGACTGCGTGACAAGTTGGATCTCGCGGAGTCGGTCATTGACTCAGGCGGCGCCGAAGCGAAGCTGCAGGCCTGGGTCGACGCGACGCAGGCCGCGGGAGCGGCGAACTAGCGAGAGGATCCCGTGCGGTGCGGATCCGCGCCCCGGGCGGCCTCGATGAAGCGCGAGATGAGTTCGACGCTCTTCTCGCCAGGGGTGGTCTCGACGCCGCTCGAGACATCCACGCCTCCGGGCCGCGCGGTCGCGATCGCCTCGGCGACGTTCGTGGGGGAGAGGCCGCCGGCGAGCAGCCAGTGCTGGCCGAGCTTTGCCCCTGCGATCAAGCCGAGATCCCACGGCTCACCCGAGCCCGCCGCCGCACCGTCGACGAGCAGACGTTCCTCGCCGGAGTCCCCGGCTCGGAGCCCGGGGTGATCCGCGAGGCTCGCCGCACGCCAGACCCGCGGGTGGATCGCGCTGGCCACCGCGAAGTCCTCGCGCGTGTATGCGCCGTGGAGCTGCAGCACGTCGAATCCCAGGCGCACCGCGGTCTGAGCGGCCTCGACGGCCGGCATCTCGCGTACGACGAGCACAGTGTCGATGTCGGGCTTCACGCCCTTCGCGGCTGCGATGACCGCGAGCGCCTCTGCTTCGCTGGCATGCCGCGGGCTGCGGGGGCTCATGACGACGCCGACCGCGTCTGCCTGTTCTGATGCTGCGCGGGCGGCGTGGACGGCTTCGCGGAGCCCGCAGATCTTCACATACATGGCGGCAAGCTTAGCGGGCGCCGCAATCGACGCGGTGCGACTCGGCGTTGACGGCCGGCCTCACGGCAGCCCTCGATGCACATGATCTTCCCGCGCGGCGCGGGGCCAGTCGTCGCGGCCCCGGGCAGCGCGGCGGCGGATCGCACGCGGCTAGCTCTCAGTCTCGGGCGAGCTGCCGTGCCGGCCCTTCGGGCGATCCTCCGGCGTATCGTCGTCGGATGCTTCGGAGCCTTCGGGCTGCTCTGCCAGCGGCTCGGGCTCCTGTGGCACGCGCGGCTCCGGCTGCTTCTCGCCAACGACGAGCGCTGCGTCGCCCGAGGCGGTGTTTCCGGGGCGCGGCGGGCCGGGGGGCTGGATGCGCCCGGGTTCGAGCGTGCGCTGCACGTCTTCGCCGGTGACGCGTTCGATGGGCCCGGTCGTCGCGTCGACGTACCAGTCGGTGAGGGCAGGGTCGGAGCTGTCGAAGCCCGCACCCGCGCCCTCGTCGGCGGGAACCTCGCTCGTACCGAAGACGAAGTCGTCACCGTACTCGTCGATCCCTCGTCGCACGCCCTGCGCGATCGCGGCGCGAGCGTACTGGCGGCGGATGATGAACGGGTCGGTCTTCAGATCCTTCGCCCACGCCACCATGATGCCCATCACGATGAACGCGAATGGCAGCGCCGAGACGACCATGAGCGATTGCAGCCCCGAGAGCGCGTCGCGGCCGCCCGCGAGCAGCAGCGAGATCGCGATGAGGCTGAGGAGCAGCCCCCAGAGGATCGTGACCCACCGCGACGGCTCCGGCCTGCCCGCCTGCGACATCGACGCCATCACGATCGACGCCGAGTCGGCTGCCGTCACGAAGAAGACGACGACCGCGACCATCGCGATCACCGAGGTGATCATGGCGAGGGGGAGCCGCTCAAGCATTTCGAAGAGCACGGCCTCGCCGGATCCGCCGGTCTGCAGATCCTCTCCGCCCAGCGTCATCGAGATCGCAGTGCCGCCGTAGATGACGAACCAGGCGACTACGATCGCTGACGGCACGAGGACGACCGTGGTGACGAACTCCCGCAGCGTGCGGCCGCGCGAGATCTTCGCGATGAACATTCCGACGAACGGCGTCCACGAGACCCACCAGGCCCAGTAGTACGTCGTCCAGCTCGCGAGGAACTCTGCCGTGTCAGCGCCCTGGTTCGGGTTGCGGGCGAGCATGGTCGGTAGCTGACCGATGAACTCGACGAGCGACGCCGGCATGAAGTTGAGGATGAACACCGTAGGTCCCGCGATGAGCACGAACAGGCCGAGCGCGCCGGTGAGGATCATGTTCAGGTTCGACAGTCGGCGGATGCCGCGCTTCACGCCAGATACCGCAGAGGCGATGAACAGCGAGGTGAGGATCGCGATCGCCCCAACGAGGAAGGTGTTGCCCATCGGGCCGAGGCCCGTGACCATGCGGAAACCGCTTTCGATCTGGAGCGCGCCGATGCCGAGCGAGACGGCCGTGCCGAACAGCGTCACGATGATCGCGAACACGTCGATGATGCGGCCGAGTACCTTGTGGCTGCTGCCAGGAAAGACCGGTTCAAAGAGCGCAGAGATGAGCGGGGCGCGGCCGCGGCGGTAGGCGCTGTAGGCGATCGCCCCGCCGACGAGGGCGTAGAAGGCCCAGGCGATGGGCCCCCAGTGCAGTACCGTCTGCGCGAGCGCGGGGAGGGCTGCCTCAGCACTGCCGGGTTCGACGTCGAGCCCAGGCGCGGGATTCAGGAAGTAGGTGAGTGGTTCGAGCGGCCCGTAAACCAGCAGGCCGATACCCAGGCCGGCTGCGAAGAGCATCGAGACCCAAGAGGCCGTCGAGAACTCCGGCTCCTCGTCGTCCGCGCCGAGGCGGATACCGCCTGTGCGGCCGTAGCCGACCACGAGCATGAACAGCGCGACCGCGACCGCGAGCGCGCCGAACATCCAGCTGAAGTGTTCGGTCACCCACGCGAGTGATGCAGCCCCGACCTCGGCGAGATTGTCTGGGGCGATGAAGGCCCACGCGATTACCCCGATGGTGAGGGTGAAGGTGACGCTGAGCACCATCCAGTTGGTGGGGAAACGCAGACCGGTTTGCTCGACGCCGATCCCGGGAAGGAGACCCGGGTGGGGAACCGGTGGCGGAGCAGGCGCGGTGATTTTGCGCGTGCGGGGGAACTGATGTTCAGAATCCGGCATAGTGCCCTGTGTCTCCTTTGCTCCGTCAAAGCGACGGCCGTGGGGTTACAGGTCAAAGCTACTGTCACGGTGGAGTAATAGATAGGGCTGCGATATCGTCTTCGTGCGACCCTGCGGCGAATAATGTGGTTACGACCTGGGTTTTTGCCTGTTATCTGATCGTGACCTGCTCTGGGCGAGTCGCGCTGGGCAGGCGCCTTTTGGGCGCACTGCTTGGGCCGCCTGGCTGAAGGCTTGGCCGAGTGGCTTGCCTGGTCGCTGTGCTGCTGGGCCGCTGGGCCGCTGGGTCGAGTGGCTACTTGGCCGGCGCGTAGAGTCGGGGGAGCGGCGAGGGTGTGCTGTTACAGAGGGTTCGTGTCGGGCGCTGCGCTCGAGGCTGCTGCGCTGGAGCCGCCGTCGCTGGCGGCCGCGTTGCTGGAAGCGCCGGGCACCTCCCAGCCTTCGTTCTTGTCGAGCAGCACGCGCCCGGCCATGAACCAGTAGGGGAGTATGGCGATGGCGCCTGCCCCGACGAGCATGAGGATCAAGCTGGGAACCTCGGACCAGTCACGAAAGCCCAGCGCTGCGACCACCGAGGGGATGATGATCGAGGTGGCTGCCTGGGTGAGCCACAGCCAGAAGAGCATCCGCCGCGTCCGCTGACGGCTCTTGACCCTGACGCCCTTGACTGGCGTTTCGTAGACAGGGGCGTCGTTCGGCGTGGCTCCAGTAGCTTCTGTGGACATTGATCCTCCGAGTGGGGTGGCCGCTGGGGGAGGCGTCGCCCGCGGTTCCTGCTAGTCACCCTAGGCCGGGCGCGCACCTTCTGCAACGTTTGTCGCAAAAGCCATGCCGCCTCATGCCCGCGACGCCACGATCCAACGGTATCGGCGCTTCTGGCGGCCCACCGCGCAAGTTCTGGTCAGTTCCTGCCAGGAACTCGGAGTTTTCCCGGCGATCGTGGCGCGAACTGACCAGAAGTGGGCGAAGGGAACGCGCTGCAGACGCATGGAGGCGGTTGGGTGGTGCAGTGAGGTTGGGGCGAGTGGGGGTGGGTGAGCGGTTTTCGGGTCCACTCTCGCATGAGCTGACATAATATAGATTATCAACAATCGGCCCAAGGGTGGAAAGAGTGGTCAGGCCGGCCATTCCAGGGCCTGCAAGTCGTGGCTGCTGTGCTGGATCTCCGCCGTCCACGATTGCACCGCGTTTCCGTCGCGCCCAAGGATGGCTCCTGGGTGTTCGCCGGTGTAGCTGAAGCCCGCGCGCCGAGCCGTGCGCAGCGACGCTATGTTGCCGACGTGCGCCTCCCACTTCACGGCCTGCAGCGGTGTGCGCGTGAAGGCGGCACCGACCACAGCTTCGGTTGCAGCTGACATAATCCCAGACCCTCGGTGCGGCGCGCCCAGCCAGAACCCGATCATGCCGCTGGGCAGTCGCAGACTGATGACGCCGAGGAGCTCTCCACCAGCGCCAGGGCGAATCGCCCAGGTCCACTCGGAGCCGTTCGCCCAAGCCGCGGGGACGTACTCCCCCACAAACGACTCCGCGTCAGCGAGCGAGTAGGGCCACGGCGTCGTCATGAATTGCTCAAACACCGGGTCGCTGCAGTACAGGGCAATCAACTGGAGGTCTGCGCCCGTGAGCTGATCGAGCAGCAGGCCATCAGGGTGTAGCGAGAACGGTTCCATGCAACAAAGCTACGCGCAAGACCGGGCCGCTAGCCGGCCTTCGGCGAGTACGTCAGGGCCGCGAGCCGCAGCAGCGAGTGCGCGGCGAGCAGCGAGACTCCGATGCTGCCGGCCTGGCCGGCGCTGAGCATGAGATCCGCGTTTACGGACTGCCAGGCGACGAGCGTGAGGATCAGCGCGGCGGCGACTGCCAACCACCCGATGATGACGAGCCCCACCGACACCGTGCCGAGCAGCCACGCCCGCGGCGGGCGGTTGAGGCCCGTGAACATCGTGACGATCGCGAAGCCTGCAACGGCAAGCGCGAGCGCGCCAAGCACGTCGCTGGGGCGGTGCCAGCCGTAGCCGAGGAGCTGCCAGCTCACGACGCCCAGCAGCACTGCCCCACCGGCGGTGAGGATCGGCCGGATCCGCGAGGGCGCAGCGAAGATCGCCGCGCCAACGATGGTCCCAAACACTGTCATATGCCCGCTCGGGAATGAGTTCTCGGCCCCGAGCGTGAGCAGTTCCGGCCGTCCGAGAACCTCGGATTTCAGCAGCTGAGACGCGACAATTGCGACCGCCGGAACGAGGGTGACCGTGAGCGCGCGCCCGATTCCGTGCACCCAGAGGGCAACAAGCCCCAGCGCGACGAGCGCTATCGCGATCGCAAACGGCGAGACGAGGCTCAGCGGCGCTGGCGGATGCGCGTTGAAGTTGGAGGCAGACAGCAGGTTGTCCTCAACGGCTTGCCCCGTAGAGCTCAGCACTCCGAGCACATACGATCCGACTCCGAGAATGAGCCAAAAGAGCAGGATCCAGAGCACGCGAAAGCGCCTGTTTGCGTTAGAAGCCAGAGGTGTACTCACTGATCCCCCTTTCTTGGAATGATCCTCTCACGCGGTGCCTGTGGGCCCGCGGTGCGGCACGGTGGCGTTCGCTGAGAACGCAAGGTGATAGCGATGAATTGACCAACGCTACAGTTTAAAACGCGCGCCTGGAGAAACGCCCGGCAGCCGGCCTGCGCGGGGCGCGCCCGCCGCTACTTCGCGGCCCGCTGATCCCCCGTGCGCACCGCCCACAGTGCAAGAGCCGCCGCGGTCGCGACGTTCAGGGAGTCGACGCCGTGCTCCATCGGGATCACGACAGAACTGCTCGCCGAGGCCAGCGCACGCTTCGTGAGTCCCGGGCCCTCGGTGCCGAACATGAGCGCGAGCTTCTCGGGAATGTCCTCGACGAACTCGGCGAGATCCTGCGCGTCGTCCCGCAGCGCGAACGCCGTGAGCTCATAGCCGGTTTCACGGAACAGCGGGCCAGCCTCGCGCCAATCGGGCAGCCGTGCCCAGGGCACCTGCAGCACCGCGCCCATGCTCACGCGCACAGCACGGCGGTAGAGCGGATCCGCGCAGCCGGGGGTGAGCAGCACCGCGTCGACGCCGAGAGCCGCGGCCGAACGGAACACCGCTCCGACGTTGGTGTGGTCGGCGAGATCCTCGAGTACGACGACGCGCGTTGAGGTGCGCAGCAGCTCCTCAGGATCCAAAGGCTCCGGACGATGCATCGACGCGAGTGCGCCGCGGTGCATATTGAAGCCCGTGAGCTGCTCGAGCTGCGCGGGTGCGCCCACATAGACAGGAACGTCGGGGTAGTCCGCGAGCAGCAGCGCGATGCTCGGCAGCCACTCCTCCACGATCAAGAGCGCGCGTGGGCGGTGGCCCGTGGCGAGCGCGCGGGTGATGACCTTCGGCGACTCAGCGAGGTAGAGGCCCTCGGCGGGCTCGCGAACGCGCCGCAACGCAACGTCGGTCAGCTGCGTGAAATCGGCGAGCTCGGGAAGGCTGAGGTCGTCGATCCGGATGACCCTCACGCGCTGCGCTCCTGAGCTGCAGCGTTCGCGGGGCTATCCCCCACGAACTGCGCGATCCGCGCAACGGTGTCCTCGACGGCTTCATAGTGCACGAGGTGGCCGGTGCCGGGCAGGATCATGAGCTCGGCGTCGGCGATGAGCCGCTGCAGGTCGAGCTGCTTTGCGGTCGGAGTGATGTCGTCCCGCTCCCCCGCGATGAGCAGCGTCGGCATGTCGTAGGCGGCAGCAAACTCGGTGACCGTGTGCGACACCGAAGCCTTGAACGACTCAAGCAGCGAGCGTGAGTCGGCGAACTCGGAAAAGTACTGGTGGTGCTGATCGTGGATCCACGCGCGCAATTCGCGGTCGCGAGTCTTTGCCATGACCTCGCTCATCCCCCGCACGATGAGCTTGTTGCCGAGCAGTGCCTTGGCGGCGCGCTCTGGCAGCGCCGCCGCCACCCGGTAGTAGAAAATGGCGAGCTGCGTCAGCAATGCCTGTGGCCCCTCGAGCGCAGGCGCCGAGATCGGGTTGATGAGGATTGTGCGGGCCGAGCGTGCGCCCTGGGCGAGTCCCGAGCTCACGACGAGGGAGCCAAAGGAATGGCCGAGGATCATGCCGCCCGCAGGGGCGATCGATGCCGGTGCGACAGCCTCGGTGAACTCGACGAGCCACTCGCCGAACGTCGACAGCTCGTGAGTGCGGCCCGGAATGGCTGGTGTCTGGCCGAACCCTGGCAGGTCGGGGACGTGGATCGCGAGCTCGGGGCGCGCGATGGCGAGCGCGCGGGCGATGCCCTCGAGGCCGTGGTGATCCCCCCGGTAGCCGTGCACAAGCACGATGGGTTTGCCCGCTGGATCGCCGTACACCCAATCGCGGGTATCGACGCCGAGCGTGGGAACAAGCTGGGGAGATAAATCTGGCACAGCATCGATGTTATCGGCAGCGGGCTGGCACGGGACTGCACGCGCCGGGGGTGCGGCGGCCGCGAGCACGCGCAGGCTGGCGAGATAAGCACAGGTTGAAGAGATAAGCAGAGGCTGGCGAGATAAGCAGAGTGTCCGACGTTCTCGGTACTATCGAGGAAGGCGAAAGGATCACCGTGAACGACGTACTCCCCCTCTGGGCCGCACAGCTGGCCGTCTTCGACACCGAAACTACGGGGGTTGAGACCGACACCGCGCGTATTGTGAGCGCGACGCTCGCGATCCTCAGCGAGCACGGTGAGGTGACTGAGCGCTACGACTGGCTGCTGGATCCCGGCGTTGAGATTCCCGACGCCGCGATGCGGGTGCACGGGATCACGACCGCGGTCGCGCGGTCAAGCGGGATCGACGCGGCAGTCGGTGTGCAGCAGATTACTGACCGGATCGCGCAGATGATCGACCGCGGGCTCCCCCTCGTCGTCTACAACGCTCCCTATGATCTGTCGCTGCTGCGTTCAGAGCAGCGGCGCTACGGGATCGCGGAGGCGGACGTCGCGCCGGTGCTTGACCCGCTCATCATCGACAAGCAGCTCGACCGGTTCCGGAAGGGAAAGCGCACCCTGGTCGCGGTAGCAGAGCACTACGGCGTTGAGCTCGGAAACGCGCATGACGCCGGTGAAGACGCAATCGCTTCGGGCAAGGTGATGCAGCATCTCGCCCGCAAATACGCTGCGACGCTCCCGGGTGAGCTCGAAGAGATTCACGCGGCGCAGGTGGGCTGGGCGAAGGCACAGGCCGAGAACTTCCAGGAGTACATGCGACGGGTGCGCGACCCCAACTTCGTCGCCGAGGGCGACTGGCCGGTGCGGCCCTAGGCTACGCCCTAGGGTGCGGCCCTAGGGTGTTGCACTAGCGAGTGCGCCCGCCCGGTGCGGTCCGGGCGGGTGCGCGCGGGCCGCGGCCGCCCCCAGCGGCCCTGCGAGCGGCCCGCAAGCGAATGCACGAAGGGGCGAACGATCCGTAGTGGATCGTCCGCCCCTTCGTGGTTGCAGCCGTGAGGCTGCGCAGCTGCTTAGGCGCCGAAAGCCTTGAAGCGCTGGTTGAACTTCTCGACGCGACCAGCGGAGTCGAGGATGCGCTGCTTGCCCGTGTAGAACGGGTGCGAAGCGCTCGAGATTTCGACGTCGAGAACCGGGTAGGTTGCTCCGTCAAGCTCGATGGTCTTGTCGCTCGTGAGGGTCGAACGCGTGAGGAAGGTCTCCCCCGACGCAAGGTCGCGGAACACGATGGCGTTGTACTCGGGGTGAATCTCGGTCTTCATGACTGTCCTTCGATATTGTTGCGTCTCGCTGATTCGGCGGAAATGCCGAGCGCAGAAGTCTTGCGGCGTCACCGCACCAAGGATCAATATTAACAGATCCAAACCGCTCGCGTGCCCGTTTCGGGCGAGTTGTGTGCCGCGTGTCGGAGATTGGTGCGCGTGGCGTTGGGGTTATGCGGTTGCTGGGCGCGCCGTGGCGGCGTAGCGACCGTTGGCAACGCTGAGTTCGAACTGCATCCCGAACGTCGCCTCGAGGTTTTCGGGAGTGAGTGTGTCGGCGATCGGGCCGGCGGCCTGCACCTTGCCGTCGTTCACGAGCAGCACGTGGGTGAACCCTGGCGGGATCTCCTCGACGTGGTGCGTCACCATCACCATGGCGGGCGAGTACGGCGACTGCGCGAAGCCCGACAGCATCTGAAGCAGTCGCTCACGCGCGCCGAGGTCGAGGCTCGCGCTCGGCTCGTCGAGTAGCAGCAGCTCCGGATCCGTCATCACGGCGCGCGCAATCAGCGTGCGCTTGCGCTCTCCGTCGCTGAGGGTGCCGAACGGCTGGTCTGCGAGTTCGAGGAGATCCCACTCCGCGAGCACACGATCCGCCTGGCGCACGTCGATCGCGTCGTACTCCTCGTTCCAGCGCCCCTCAACAGAGTAGGCGGCGGTGAGCACGACGTCGCGGACGAGCTCGTTCGGCGGGATCCGGCGCGCGGTCGCGCTCGACACGAATCCGAGACGCGAGCGCAGCTCGAAGATGTCGATCTTGCCGAGGCGGTTGCCCAGCACGTCGACGGTTCCGGTGGTCGGGAAGTCGTTCGCGGTGACAAGCTTGAGGATCGTCGTCTTACCGGCACCGTTTGGGCCGAGGATGACCCACCGTTCGCTGTCGTCTACCTGCCACGTCACGTTGTCGAGAATCGGTCTGCGATTGCGAATGTAGCTCGCATCATTGAGGCTCAGCACGGTCGTCATGGGGTCAAGCCTATCTCTAGACTGGGGCTATGAGCGTTACCCCACTCGTCGTTCTCGACTGCGATTCCACGACCATCCAAGATGAGGTCATTGAGCTCCTCGCTGACGCCGCGGGCACCCGCGAACTCGTCGCCGAGGTGACCGAGCGTGCGATGCGCGGTGAGATTGATTTCTCCGAGAGCCTGATCGAACGCGTCGCGACGCTGCGGGGCACCCCCGAGTCGGTCTTCGCGGAGGCGTACGCAAGGGTGCGGCTCTCCCCCGGCATTCGCGAACTCATTGCCGCGGTGCACGAGCGTGGCGGCAAGGTGGGGGTGGTGTCCGGCGGGTTCCACGAGGTGCTCGATCCGCTGGCGAAGGATCTCGGGCTCGACTTTTGGCGCGCTAACCGCCTGGAGGTCGTTGACGGCGAGCTCACGGGGCGCACCGTTGGCCCGATCATCCACGCGGAGGCCAAAGCCGTGGCGCTCACCGAGTGGGCGGAGGAAAGCGAGATTCCACTCAGCGCCACCGTCGCGATCGGCGACGGCGCGAACGACCTGAAGATGATGGCGGTCGCGGCGATCGGCGTGGGCTTCAACGCGAAGCCCATCGTCACTGAGCAGGCGGACGTGTCGATCGAACACGACCTCGCGCTCGCGATCCCGCTGCTCGACCGACTCAGCTAGCTCGCCGGTGGGCTTCGGGCCCTGCTGGGCCCTGGCTGCGTAGGGGCTCCAACACCCCAAACGACCCGTTTCATCTATTCCGAGCCTTGCGCAGGGCGCGCGGCACTCGGAATGGATGAAACGGGTCGGAATGGATGTGGACGGCGGGCCGGCCGGGGAGGCCGAGCCGCCCGGGCAGACCGGACTGCTAGTGCCCCATGCCCAGGCCGCCGTCGACCGGGATCACCGCGCCCGAGATGTAGGCCGCGTCGTCGCCCGCAAGGAACGACACCGCGCCGGCGATCTCCTGCACCTGGCCGAAACGTGCGGCCGGGATCGACGAGAGGTACTGCTGCTGCTGTGCCTCTGGGAGCACTGCGGTCATGTCGGTGTCGATGAATCCCGGCGCGATGACGTTCGCGGTGATCCCGCGGCTGCCGAGCTCACGGGTGAGGGATCGAGCGAAGCCCACGAGGCCCGCCTTCGACGATGAGTAGTTGATCTGGCCGGGCGAGCCGTACAGGCCCACCACCGACGAGATGAAGATGACGCGCCCGAAGCGCTGCTTGAGCAGCCCCTTCGACGCCCGCTTGACGACGCGGAACGCCCCGGTGAGGTTCGTATCGATGACGTCGATGAAGTCTTCCTCAGACATGCGCAGCAGCAGGGTGTCCCGGGTGATGCCGGCGTTGGCGACGAGCACCTCGACCGATCCCAGCTTCTCCTCGACCTCCGTGAAGGCGCGGTCGATCGACTCGGCGTCGGTCATCTCGGCACGCACGGTGAGTGCGCCGGCGGGGCCCTCCCCCGAGCGTGAGGTGACGGCGACGCGGTGACCGTCTGCAATCATGCGTTCTGCGATGGCATAGCCGATGCCACGGTTGCCGCCGGTGATGAGGACGGTGCGCGGGGTGATGGGTGCATTCATGCCCATCAGCCTAGCGAATCGGGGTGCGCGGAGCGGTGTGCGTGCTCGCGATCCGGCGGCTGCGGTGGTGGATCGCGACTTCCCACGCGCGCTCAGGCGGCTTGCCAGCGGAGCCCGTAAACTAGGGGCATTGAAGAGGGAGCCGATGCCAAAAAAGAGCGGCGCAGTGCCGAGCTACAGGGTCACCTCGGCGGGGGTGAACCCGACCGAGGATAGAGCTCACCGTATGCGCATGTATTTCATCGCGATGACGCTGCGGCTCCTCTGTGTGCTGTCGGTGTTTTGGGTGAGCGGCTGGTGGCTCATTATTCCCGCTGTTGGCGCGGTGGTGCTCCCCTGGTTTGCCGTGATGGTCGGTAACGCGGTCGCGTACGGCGGGGAGGAACAGGTCGCTGTTCCCGAGCCGCTCGAACTGGCCTCGAACGATCCCGTACCCGACAGCAACGTCGACGCGGCAGAGCCCGAGCTACTTATTGTTGATGTCGACCCCGTGAGGCGCTCCGACTCGTCTCGGGCGGCGTTCACGGCAGATCAGATTGAGGACGAAGCATGACCGTTGTTGGAGGCCTCAGTCTGGGGGCCCCGCTCGAGCACCGCCATACGTGTTCGCGCGCGGGCTGCCGTGCCGAGGCCGCGTGGGCCCTCATCTGGCGCAACCCGAAGATCCACACGGCTGACCGGCGCAAGACCTGGCTGGCATGCGACGCCCACCGCGAGGTACTAGCCTCGTTTCTGAGCGATCGCAGTTTTCCGCTCGAGGTGGTGGCGGTCCAAGACATGGCTTCGCCGGACGACACCAGCAGCGGCAACACCAGCAGCGGCAACACCGGCAGTAGCAAGCCCAGTAGCAGCAAACACAGCAGTAGCAGTACCAGCAATACAAGTGCAGTAGGAGAGCTCGATGAGTGAGACGCGTGTGGGCTGGTCCTTCCTGTATTCGCGGAGGTGGATCGGCTATTTCGCGCTCTTTGTGGTGTTCGCAATTGCGTGTGTGTATCTCGGTAACTGGCAGTTTGACCGTCGCGCTCAGGCGCGCGCTGAGATATCCCGAATCGACCGCAACTACGACGCCTCGCCGGTGCCAATTGCCGAGGCGCTGCCGAATCCCGCGGGCTTCGACGTTGACGCGCACAAGTGGCTGACGGTGACGCTCGAGGGCACCTACGAGGATAACGCGGTACTCGCCCGAAACCGGCCCGGCCCCGACGGCGTCGGCGCCGATATCATCGTGCCGTTCCGCACGACCGAGGGCCGCGTGTTCTTCGTGGATCGCGGCTGGGTGCTCGCGAGCGGCACCGACATGGAAGACGTGCTCGCCACCGTTGACGCTCCTCCCGCGGGCACGGTCGACGTCGTCGTTCGGCTGCGCGCGAGCGAACCGGAGGTCGACGGCCGAAGCTCCGCTGGGCGCACCGTCGCGAGCATCAACGTACCGGACATCGCAGAGGTGACGGGTGTCACGGGCGAGATCTACTCCGGCACCTACGGCATGCTCGTCTCGGAGACACCGTCTGCCGGCCATGGCACGCTGCCGCCGAAGCCTGAGCGTGACGAGGGCCCGCACCTCTCGTACGCCCTGCAGTGGTACGTCTTCATCATCATCGGCGCGATCGGGGTCGGCTACGCCGCCCGCCAGGAGTATAAGAACCTCAACGCCGGCAGCAAGGAAGTGCTGGCGATGGAGAAGAAGTCGAAGGCCAGAAAGACGAAGCGGGGGCCGACCGACGCCGACGTGGAGGACGCTCTGCTCGATGCGTAGCCCGGGACTCCCCCGTCGCAGGCTCGCAGCTCTCGGCGGTGTCGTGGTTGTCGCGACCCTCTTGGTGGGGTGCGCGGCAGAGGTGGATCCTGCGGTGACCCGCGACGCGCTGCAGGAGGTCACTGCCGAACCCGCTCCCACCGAGGTCACGGACGCCTACGATAGCGAGGCGTTCCCCGAACCGATCGTGGAGCCGCTTGAGTGTTCGCCGTATTTGGTC
This sequence comes from Leucobacter sp. BZR 635, assembly GCF_048061935.2. Classification (NCBI taxonomy): domain Bacteria; kingdom Bacillati; phylum Actinomycetota; class Actinomycetes; order Micrococcales; family Microbacteriaceae; genus Leucobacter; species Leucobacter sp. BZR 635. Next base: position 69,160 of record NZ_JBLUNZ020000039.1, read on the forward strand.
ATCACCGCGCGCGGCACCGGCGAGCCCCCAAAGAAGCAGCTGCTCGCCCCCGTTGCCCGCGCGATCGCTCAGGCGCGGCCCGATGACGTCGAGCGGATCGACCTCGACTATCCCGCCGACACCGAGATCAACGCTGGCGGAACGCTCGGGGCGCGCACCCTCGTCGACACCCTCAACGTGCAGGCTGAGGCGTGCCCGGATCAGGGCACGATCCTCCTCGGATACTCGCAGGGCGCGCTCGTGATCGGTGACGCTCTCGCCGAAGCCGACACGCGCCTGGTGGGCGCGAAGGTCGGGAAGATCACCGACGAAGCGGCCGAGCGGATCGTCGCCGTCGTCATGTACGGAAACCCGCGGTTCGTCGGGGTCGACCCGGCGGGCTACGGGAACTTTGACCCCGCGCTGAACGGCCTGTTACCGCGGCCTCCCGGCAGCTTTGCACGCTTCGATGACCGAATGCGTGACTTCTGCGTTGCCGATGATTTCATCTGCCAGTCGACGCTCGCGCTCGAAGAGTCCGGTCACGTTGCCTACTACGAGAACGGCATGCAGAACGACGGTGCCGCGTTCGTGATCTCGCTGCTCGATCCCCCGGCGGATACGGCAGATGCGACCGATCGCGCAGAGGATCAGGACCAGGATCGAGATCGGGATCAGGGCCAGTCTGAGGCTCAGGCCCAGGAATCCGATGGTGCCTGAGCAGAATCCGCCAGCCCCTGAGCCTCCACTGCCATGAGCATGGGTGATCGCTAGCACCTGGCACCTGGGACCTAGGAGCTAGGAGCTAGGAGCTAGGACCCAGCGGCTACGCGAGCTCGATGAGCTCGAGGTACTCCTTCGACCAGTGGTCTTCGGTGCCCTCGGGCATGATGAGCACGCGCTCGGGGTTGAGCGCCTCGACGGCACCCGGGTCGTGTGAGACGAGAACGACGGCACCGGTGAAGTGCGCGAGCGCGTCGAGAATCTCAAGGCGGCTGGCAGGATCGAGGTTGTTCGTGGGCTCATCGAGCAGCAGCACGTTCGCGCTTGACACCACGAGGCGCGCGAGCGCGAGACGGGTCTTCTCGCCACCGGAGAGTACCCCGGCGGGCTTCAGCACGTCGTCGCCGGTGAAGAGGAACGAGCCGAGCACCTTGCGTGCCTCGGTCTCGGTGAGGTGCTGCGATACCGACACCATGTTCTGCAGCACGCTCGCCTTCACGTCGAGCGTCTCGTGCTCCTGCGCGTAGTAGCCGACCTTCAGGCCGTGCCCCTCGACAATCTCGCCCGTGTCGGGCTTGTCGACGCCCGCGAGGATCCGCAGCAGCGTCGTCTTGCCCGCACCGTTGAGCCCGAGGATAACGACCTTTGAGCCGCGGTCGATCGCGAGGTCGACGCCCGCGAAGATCTCGAGGGATCCGTACGACTTCGACAGCCCCTCGGCCATGATCGGCGTCTTACCGCACGGCGCCGGGTCCGGGAAGCGCAGCTTCGCGACGCGATCCACCTGGCGTACCTCGTCGAGGCCTGAGAGCATGCGTTCTGCGCGGGCCACCATCTGGTGTGCGGCCGCGGCCTTCGATGCCTTCGCGCCGAAGCGTGCGGCCTGATCCTTCAGGGCGCTCGCCTTCTTCTCGACGTTCGTGCGCTCCTTGCGGCGGCGCTCCTCGTCGGCGGCGCGCTGGCGCTGGTAGAGCTTCCAGCCCATGTTGTAGACGTCGATGACCTGGCGGTTCGCGTCGAGATAGAAGACGCGGTTCACCGTCTCCCCCACGAGGTCGATGTCGTGGGAGATGATGATGACGCCGCCCTTGTACGTCTTCAGGAATTCGCGCAGCCAGACGATCGAGTCGGCGTCGAGGTGGTTGGTGGGCTCATCGAGGATCATCGTGTCGGCGTCAGAGAACAGGATTCGCGCGAGTTCGATGCGGCGGCGCTGACCGCCCGAGAGGGTCTTCAGCGGCTGGTCGAGAATGCGGTCAGGCAGCCCGAGGTTGTGCGAGATCGAGGCGGCCTCGGCCTCGGCGGCGTACCCGCCGAGCGCCTGGAAGCGGTCGGTGAGGTTGCCGAAGCGCTTCATCGCCTTCTCGGCGACCTTGGGATCGTCGGATCCCATCTCCTCAGACGCCTTGGTCATGTTCTTCGTGATCGTGCCGAGGCCGCGAGCGTCAAGGATGCGGTGCCTGGCGATCTGCTCGGGGTCGCCCGTGCGCGGATCCTGCGGCAGGAAGCCGAGCTCGCCCGTGATCGACACGGATCCCTCGGCCGGCTGCAACTCCCCCGACAGTGTGCGCGTGAGCGTCGTCTTGCCCGCACCGTTACGCCCGACGAGACCAATCTTGTCTCCCGGGTGCACGCGGAACGAGACCTCGCCCATGAGGCGCCTTGCGCCCACGTCGATCGCGAGATCTTCGACAACAATCACAGCTTCACACTCTTTCGTAGCTTGCGGGCCCCTCAGATCAGGGCAACCTACCTATTCTAGGGTGAAACCCTGAGGAGATCTGCCCGGGCGCGCTCGGCGGGCCCTGGCAAAGGCACAAGCGCGGTCCCGGACACAACAGAACCGGGCGGCACGGCTCGAAAGCCATGCCGCCCGGTTCGGGTGATTGCGAGATGTTGAAGCCCAACCGCCTCTCGGTGGGGCCCTCGGATCTAACGCCCCACTGGGGCGTTAGATATTGAATCCGAGTGCCCTCATCATCTCGCGACCGTCGTCGGTGATCCGCGCTGGCGTCCACGGCGGCATCCACACCCAGTTGATGCGGAACGCTGCCACGAGGCCGTCCAGCGACTCGGCGATGTCGTTCTCGATCACGTCGGTGAGGGGGCAGCCCGCGCTCGTGAGCGTCATCGAAATGACCAGCGCGTCGTGCTCTTCGTCGTAGGCGAGATCGTAGATCAGGCCGAGATCGACAATGTTGACACCGAGCTCAGGGTCGGAAACGTTCTTCAACGCCTCGATTGCCTGCTCGCGGAAATCAGGATCTATCGAGACCGGAGCGGCCTGGACGGCTCCCGCCGACACGGGTTCTGCCGACACCGTTCCGGTCTCCGTTGTGGTCTCTTCGCTCATGTGAGTAGCCTACGCCCTAATGCTTAGGCGTCAACGAGGAAGCGGTCGTAACCCTCTGCCTCGAGACGGTCTGCGAGCTCTGGGCCGCCCTGCTCGGCGATCTTGCCGTCAACGAAGACGTGCACGAAGTCAGGCTTGATGTAGCGCAGGATGCGGGTGTAGTGGGTGATGAGCATGACGCCGAGGTCTGAACCCTCCTTGGCGCGGTTCACACCCTCCGAGACGATCTTCAGCGCGTCAACGTCGAGACCTGAATCGGTCTCGTCGAGCACGGCGAACTTCGGCTTGAGGAGCTCAAGCTGGAGGATCTCGTTGCGCTTCTTCTCGCCACCCGAGAAGCCCTCGTTGACGTTACGTGCAGCGAAGGACTCATCCATGCGGAGGTTCTTCATTGCCTCGCGAACATCGCCCATCCAGGTACGGATAGCCGGTGCTTCGCCGTCGATCGCGGTCTTCGCGGTGCGCAGGAAGTTGGCGTTGGTCACACCGGGGATCTCGACGGGGTACTGCATTGCGAGGAAGAGCCCCGCCTGCGCACGCTCGTCGACACCCATCTCGGTGACCTCTTCGCCGTCGAGCAGGATCGATCCGCTCGTGACCTCGTAGCGCGGGTGACCGGCGATCGCGTATGCGAGCGTCGACTTGCCCGAGCCGTTGGGGCCCATGATTGCGTGGGTCTCACCCTGCTTGATGGTGAGGTTCACGCCCTTGAGAATTTCCTTGGCGCCCTGGTCAGTCTCAACGCTGACGTGCAGGTCCTTGATCTCGAGAACGGAGCTCATAGTTCAATCTCTTTCGTAACAGTGGGGTCAATAAAGATGTCGCCGTCTTCAATCTCGACGACGTAAACGGGGACCGGCTCGTAGGCCGGGAGGTTGAGCGGCACGCCGGTGCACAGCGAGAACGCAGAGCCGTGGGCCCAGCACTCGAGCGTGTCACCGTCAACGAAGCCCTCGGAGAGGCTGATCTCACCGTGGGTGCAGATGTCGCCAATGGCGTGCACCTTGCCCTCGTTGTCGAGCACGACCGCCATCGGAACCCCGTCAAGCACGACCCTGGTGGCCTGGTCTTGCACGAGTTCCGACAGCGCAATCGCTTTTTGTCGCGCCATTACGCAAGCACGCTCTGCTCGAGCTCGGACTCGATTGCGGTCTGCAACCTCTCCTCGATCTGCTCGTTGCCAATGCGCTGAATCACGTCGAAGAGGAAGCCGCGCACGACAAGCTTGCGCGCCTCATCCTCGGAGATGCCGCGGCTCTGGAGGTAGAAGATGTGCTCTTCGTCGAAGCGGCCGGTGGTCGAAGCGTGGCCCGCTCCCTCGATGTCGCCGGTCTCGATCTCCAGGTTCGGGATCGAGTCCGCGCGCGTGCCCTCGGTGAGGGTGAGGTTGCGGTTCTCCTCGTAGCTGTCGGTGCCGCTGGCGACACGACGGATGAGCACGTCACCGATCCACACGGCGCGCGCGCCCTCGCCCTGCAGCGCGCCCTTGTAGGCGACGCGGCTGCGGGTGTGGGGAGCGTTGTGGTCCATGTAGACCTGGTGCTCGAGGTGCTGGCCTGCGTCTGCGAAGTACGCACCGTACGCCTCACCGTTCGCGCCCTGCGCGTCGAGGTGGATCGACGGGTTCACGCGAACGATCTTCCCGCCGAGCGAAACGACGATGTGCTGCAGGTTGCCGTCGCGACCAACGGTCACGTTGTGGCTTGCCACGTGCACGGCGTCTTCGTTCCATTCCTGGATCGAGACGACCTTCAGGTGCGCGCCCTCTCCGACCACGATCTCGACGGTCTCCGTGAGGTTCGCGTCGCCCGTGTTCTCGAGGATCACGACGGTGTCGGACTGCGGCGCAGCCTCGATGATCGTGTGCGCAGCAGCAGGGTTCTTCGAGAGCGAGTCACGCTTGATGGTGACCGTCTGACGCTCCTGGCTCGTGAGGAGGATGCGCTGGGCAGAGCCGACCTGGGTCCAGGCGTTAGCTGCAGCCTGATCCTCAGGGAGTCCTGCGCGGCCGACGAACTCCGAGTCCATCGGCACCTGGCTGACCTCGACGCCGGCGGTCTCAGGAACGCTGAGCGCGGTGTTGCCTGATTCGAGTTCGCCGTCGGTGAGCGCCTTCAGCTCGGCGACCGGAGTGTACTTCCAGTTCACCTCGCGTCCGGTGACCTCCGGGAAGTCGGCGCGGTTGGCCGACTTGAAACGCTCGGATCGGGTCTGCACCGGTGCGCGGTTGTCCCAATCGCCGTCTGAGTGCGCCTTTGCGCCGTGCTGTTCAGTTTGAAGCGTAGTCATCGTTAACCGACGGATCCTTCCATGCTCATCTCGATGAGCTTGTTCAGCTCGAGTGCGTACTCCATCGGGAGCTCGCGGGCGATGGGCTCGACGAAGCCGCGAACGATCATCGCCATCGACTCCTCCTCAGTCATACCGCGGCTCATGAGGTAGAACAGCTGTTCTTCGCTCACGCGGGTGACGGTCGCCTCGTGCGCGAGGGTCGCGTCGTCGGTGCGGATGTCGATCGCCGGGTAGGTGTCCGAGCGCGAGATCGTGTCGACGAGCAGCGCGTCGCACACTACGGAGTTGCCCGCGTGGTGCGCGTTTGCCTCGATGCGGACCTCACCGCGGTACCCCGACCGGCCGCCGCCACGCGCGATTGACTTCGCGAGGATCGACGACTTGGTGTGCGGCGCGAGGTGGATCATCTTCGCACCCGTGTCCTGGTGCTGGCCGGGGCCTGCGAATGCGACCGACAGGGTCTCGCCCTTGGCGTGCTCACCGGTGAGGAAGATCGACGGGTACTTCATGGTGTACTTCGAGCCGATGTTGCCATCGACCCACTCCATGGTTGCGCCCTCTTCTGCGATCGCACGCTTGGTGACGAGGTTGTAGACGTTGTTCGACCAGTTCTGGATCGTCGTGTAGCGAACGCGAGCGTTCTTCTTCACGATGATCTCGACGACGGCCGAGTGCAGCGAGTCCGACTTGTAGATCGGAGCCGTGCAGCCCTCGATGTAGTGAACGTAGCTGTCCTCGTCGGCAATGATGAGCGTGCGCTCGAACTGGCCCATGTTCTCCGTGTTGATACGGAAGTAAGCCTGCAACGGGATCTCCACGTGCACGCCCTTGGGGACGTAGACGAAGGAGCCGCCCGACCAGGTCGCGGTGTTGAGTGCCGCGAACTTGTTGTCACCCGACGGGATGACGGTGCCGAAGTACTCCTTGAAGATCTCAGGGTGCTCCTTGAGCGCAGTGTCGGTGTCCAGGAAGAGGACACCCTGCTGCTCAAGATCCTCACGGATCTGGTGGTAGACCACCTCGGACTCGTACTGCGCTGCGACACCCGCGACGAGGCGCTGCCGCTCCGCCTCGGGGATGCCGAGACGCTCGTAGGTCTCCTTGATTTCGTCGGGCAGCTCTTCCCAGGTCGTTGCCTGTTTCTCGGTCGAGCGGACGAAGTATTTGATGTTGTCGAAGTCGATGTCGGTGAGGTCTGCACCCCAGGTCGGCATCGGCTTACGGCCAAAGATTTGGAGCGCTTTGAGGCGGCGTTCAAGCATCCATTCGGGCTCGTCCTTCAGCGCCGAGATGTTGCGAACCACCTCTTCGCTCAGTCCGCGTTTAGCCGTCTCGCCGGCCTTGTCGCTGTCGTGCCAGCCGAACTCGTATTGGCCGAGGCCTTCGAGTTCGGGGCGGTCGATCAGTACCTCAGGCATGATCATTCCCTCTCTCTTTTCGCGCAACCAAGAACCTATTTCCCCAAGTGCTCTCGGACGGTTCCCTGCGATGGTGCAGTAGTCTGGGCGTCGGACAAATCCCGGAAGTCTGATGAATCATCAGACGTTGGGGTTGCCGCACTAAACCACAGCTTCCGAGTCTACAGGTTTTCCCCTGAAATCGGGTGAGACAGGCGTGTTTCACTGGGAGCTTAAAGCGAAGGAGATCCTGTGCCCGGCGCAACCAGCGTGACCGCAACTCGGCCCGCTCGAACCCAGCTGCCACGCTTCCTGCCATTTGCCGCGTGGGCGTCGTTCGTGCTGAACGTGCTCATCATCGCGACGGGCGGCGCCGTGCGGCTCACAGGTTCGGGGCTTGGTTGCACGGACTGGCCGCTCTGCACCCCCGGGTCACTCGTTCCGACGCAGGAGCAGTCGTACCACGCGCTCATCGAGTTCGGAAACCGCACCATCAGCGGCCCCCTGCTGCTCGCCGCGCTTGCCGTGGTCATCATCGGGTGGAAGGTCCGCAAGCAGCGCGGTGACCTCTTCGTCATCTCCTGGATCGTGCTCGGACTCGTGCTGCTGCAGGCTTTCGTGGGCGGCGTCATCGTCTGGGAGGAGCTCGCGGCAGTGCTCGTTGGGTTCCACTACACCGTGTCGCTCATCATCGTCTGCATCGCTGCGGCTTATCTCGTGCGGATGTATGAGGCTGGCGGGCCGCGCGAGCGTGCGGTGCCGAAGGGCTTCGGGATCCTCACCCACGTCACGACACTCGTCATGGCCGTCGTCATCGTCCTCGGCGTCATCACCACCGCGAACGGCCCGCACTCCGGCGACGAGAACGTTGTGCGCAACGGCGTCGACGCGACGCTCCTCAGCCATCTCCACGCCTGGCCCGGCTACCTTGCATTCGGGCTCGTCGCCGCGCTGCTCATCTGGGCGGCCGTGCAGAAGCTTCGCCCGCTGCGCTGGGCGACGGCGCTCATGGCGATCCTCGTCGTGCAGATCCTCGTGGGCGTCTACCAGGCCCGCAACGGGCTCCCCCCGCTGATCGTCGGCGTGCACATGGTGCTCGCTGCGCTCACCGCCGCGACCATGACTGTCACGGTGCTGCGGCTGAAGCGCCCTGTGGCTGAGGCCCAGCTCGAAGCATAGCCGTGCGCCGCGAAGCGTTGCCGCGCGCTTCGAGTCACCGCTGCGCGCCCCGAAACACCCGGCCACCACGGGCAAAGTGCCAAGGAACTGCTGTATTCGGCCAATCGGGCTGAAACGTGCCTCGCGCTCGGGGCTGTCTGTAGAATTAGAGGTGCTGCGCAATCGGCGCGCTGAGCGCGCCATTTGGCGCGAACTTTTTACTGCGAGGAAGGCAGGCTATTGGCAAACGGACTGGAGTGGAGCGAGCTCGACGATCGTGCGGTAGATACCGCACGTGTACTCGCGGCAGACGCTGTTGAAAAGGTTGGCAACGGCCACCCCGGGACAGCGATTAGCCTCGCACCGGTAGCGTACCTGCTGCATCAGAAGGTGATGCGCCACGATCCCGCTGACGCGAAGTGGCTCGGACGCGACCGGTTTATCCTGTCGGTTGGCCACTCGTCGCTCACGCAGTACGTGCAGCTCTACCTCGGCGGCTACGGGCTCGAGCTCGACGACATCAAGGCACTGCGCACCTGGGGCTCGAAGACCCCCGGCCACCCGGAGTACGGCCACACCGACGGCGTCGAGATCACCACTGGCCCCCTCGGCCAGGGCCTTGCCTCGGCCGTCGGCTTCGCCTACGCCGCCCGCTACGAGCGTGGCCTGTTTGACCCCGAGGCTGCTGCCGGCACCAGCCCCTTCGACCACAACATCTACGTGATCGCCGGCGACGGCGACCTGCAGGAGGGCGTGACCGCTGAGGCGTCGTCGCTCGCGGGTCACCAGGAGCTCGGCAACCTCATCGCGATCTACGACTCGAACCAGATCTCGATCGAAGACGACACCGACATCTCATTCTCCGAAGACGTAGCAATGCGCCATGAGTCCTACGGCTGGCAGGTGCTCGAGGTCGACTGGAAGAAGACCGGCAACTACGTCGAGGACGTCGCCGAGCTCAACGCAGCGATTGAGGAGGCGAAGGCTGAGACCACGAAGCCCTCGCTCATCATCCTGAAGACCATCATCGGCTGGCCCTCACCGGGCAAGCAGAACACCGGCGGCATCCACGGTTCAAAGCTCGGCGCAGACGAGCTCGCAGGTCTGAAGACCGTTCTCGGCTTCGATCCCGAGGAGCACTTCGCCGTCGCCCCCGAGGTCATTGAGCACTCACGCAAGGCTGTTGAGCGCGGCGCTGCGAAGCGTCAGGTCTGGCAGGAGTCCTTCGACGCCTGGGCCGCAGCAAACCCCGAGCGCAAGGCACTGTTCGACCGCGTTGAGGCGCAGGAGCTTCCCGAGGGCGCACTCGAGGCACTCCCGACGTTCGAGCCGGGCGACTCGGTCGCGACCCGCGCCGCAAGCGGCAAGGTGCTCGCAGCGCTCGGCCCGATCATGCCCGAGCTCTGGGGCGGATCTGCTGACCTCGCTGGCTCGAACAACACCACGATCCCGAACTCGGCATCGTTCGTGCCCGCGAACCACTCCACCTCGACGTGGACGGGCGACCAGTACGGCCGCGTGCTGCACTTCGGTATTCGTGAGCACGCAATGGGGTCGATCCTCAACGGCATCCAGCTACACGGCAAGACCCGCAGCTTCGGTGGCACGTTCCTGATCTTCAGCGACTACATGCGCCCCGCCGTTCGCCTCGCGGCGCTCATGAACGTCCCGAGCATCTTCGTCTGGACGCACGACTCGATCGCGCTCGGCGAAGACGGCCCGACCCACCAGCCCATCGAGCAGCTCGCAACGCTCCGCGCGATCCCGAACCTCACAATGGTTCGCCCCGCAGACGCGAACGAGGTTTCGATCGCGTGGCACGAGATCCTCACCCGCCACGAGGGCCCGACCGGCATCGCGCTCACCCGCCAGAACGTGCCGGTTCTCCCCCGCGGCGGCGACTTCGCGACGCACGAGCAGGCTGCCGAGGGCGTGCGCCGCGGCGCCTACGTGCTCGCTGACACTGCAACCGACTCGCTGGATCTCGTGATCATGGCGACCGGTTCCGAGGTGCAGCTCGCAGTCGAGGCGCGCGAGCGCCTCACCGCTGAGGGCGTTGGCGTGCGAGTGGTTTCGGCCCCATCGCTCGAGTGGTTCCAGGAGCAGACCCCCGAGTACCGCGAGAGCGTTCTGCCGGCAGCGGTCACGGCGCGCGTCAGCGTCGAAGCTGGGCTGTCGCTCGGCTGGGAGCGTTACGTCGGCGACCGCGGTCGTTCGGTATCGCTCGAGCACTTCGGTGCGTCGGCAAGCTACGAGGTGCTCTTCGAGAAGTTCGGCATCACGACCGACGCCGTCGTAGCGGCTGCTCGCGACTCGCTCGCGAGCTAGCAACCACTCGCGGGTGAGCGGTTTGCTTGCACCGAGCGGTTCGCTCCAACCGAGCGAACCGCTCCCCGCCCCGCGAATTTGCGAACTTGTACTGGCTTTTACGAAAGGCAAACATTGAGTAACGAACGTACCGCGGCGCTGTCCGTAACCGGCGTCAGCATCTGGCTCGACGACCTCTCACGCACCCGCATCGAGAGCGGCCAGCTTGCCGAACTCATCGACACCCTGAGTGTCGTCGGAGTGACGACTAACCCGACGATCTTCCAGAACGCGATCGGATCGGGCGTCGGCTACGGCGACCGCATCGCTGACTGCGCGCAGCGCGGCCTTGACGCCTCGGCGACGATCGCCGAGCTCACCACGGCCGACGTTGCCGATGCCTGCGACATTTTTGCCGGTGTCTACGCGGCGTCGAACGGACGTGACGGCCGCGTCTCGATCGAGGTCGAGCCCGGGCTCGCCCGCGACACCACGGGCACCATCGCGCAGGCCAAGGAGCTGTGGGCGAAGGTCGATCGCGAGAACGCGATGATCAAGATCCCCGCAACTGTCGAGGGACTCGAGGCGATCTCGGAGACGATTGCAGCTGGCATCAGCGTCAACGTCACCCTGATCTTCAGCCTCGAGCGCTACCGCCAGGTCATCAACGCCTACCTCACCGGGCTCGAGCGGGCCCGCGAGGCCGGTATCGACATCTCGAAGATCCACTCGGTTGCTTCCTTCTTCGTGTCGCGCGTCGACACCGAGATCGATGCACGCCTCACCGCGGTCGGCACGCCCGAAGCGCTTGCGCTCAAGAGCCAGGCGGGCGTCGCGAACGCGCGCCTCGCCTACGAGGTGTACGAGCAGTCCTTCTCGAGCGAGCGCGCGAAGATGCTCCTCGACCTCGGCGCGAACGCTCAGCGTCCGCTGTGGGCCTCGACTGGTGTGAAGGATCCGGCGCTGCCGGACACCCTCTACGTCACCGAGCTCGCTGCCCCGAACACCGTGAACACCATGCCGGAGGCGACGCTCAACGCACTCGCCGACCACGGCGAGGTCACGGGTGACACCGTCAGCGGAAGCTACGTCGAGGCAAACCAGGTACTCAACGCGATTGATGCCCAGGGCGTCGATTACGTGGAGGTCACCGAGAAGCTCGAGTCCGAAGGGCTGTCAAAGTTCGTCGCCTCGTGGGACGACCTCATTGAGACAGTGGCGGGCGCTCTGAAGGCGTCGGCGTGACCATTGTGATCTCAGGGGTGAGCCGAGACAGCGCCTTCGCAGGTGCCCTCGGCTCGCTCCTCACCGGATCGTTCGCATCGCGGCTCTTCGAGCGCGATGCGACCCTCTGGGGCGAGGCGGCGGCCGCGGAGGCCGCCGTCCGCCTCGGCTGGACTGACTTTGCCGCGGCTGCCGAGCACGTGCTCGCAGAGGCTGAACAGCTCGCGGGCGAGTTCGCGGCCGCAGGGGTTGACAGGATCGTGCTCTGCGGCATGGGTGGCTCGAGCCTTGCGCCGCTACTCATTGCCCCCGGGCTCACGGTGCTTGACTCCACACACCCTGACGCGGTTCGCGCCTCCCTCGAGGGCGACCTTCGGCGCACCGCCGTCGTAGTGAGTTCGAAATCAGGCGGCACAGTGGAGACGCTGAGCCACCTCGCAGCTTTTGAGGCGGCGTTCCTTGGCGCAGGCATCGACGCCGCTGCGCGGATCGTCGTTGTCACCGACCCCGGCTCACAGCTCGAAGCGAGCGCGAAGGCGAGCGGTAAGCGGGTC